>JBDTAJ010000066.1:0-19981 GCA_039924705.1 Rhodanobacteraceae bacterium | reverse complement strand
GCAGGGTCAGCAGCGCGGCCAGCACCCACAGATAGCGCCGCACCGGCGTGACGTGCGGATGCTCGCGCGATATTGGGATTGATGCGCTCATCCCGAACGCCCCACCAGATAAATCACCGGATAGACGAAGATTCACACGATGTCCACCAGGTGCCAATACAGCGCGGTGAGTTCCAGCGTGGTATAGCGCTGCGGCCAGCACCAGGATCAGCGTCACGCCGACCATCACGTGGATCGAATGGAACCCGGTGATGAAGTAATACAAACAAAAGAACAACTCGACCGCTTCGCCTGCGGCCAGGGCTGCGAGAAATCGATACCCAGAATCAGGTGCTCGGTGTACTCCTTGTAGTACTCGAAACCATGCATCACCAGAAAGCTCAGGCCCAGACACGCGGTGCCGACCAGCAACCACGTCGCCAGCCGGCGCTGATCGAGCTTGATCGCGCGCACGCCGATCGCGATCAGCGAACTGCTGGTCAGCAACACCGCGGTCTCGATGGTGCTGAGCAACATGTCGGTGTGGCGGCTCGCCTCGGCGAAACCATCCGGATACAGCACGCGGACAGGCCCGCCAGTGCCAACGACGCACCGATGAATTTCAGGAAGCCGCGGCGGTCCAGCGGCATCGCGCCCGCCAGGCGCGGGAACTCCTCGCGCATCCATTGCCGGAAATCTTCGCCGTCGGCCAGCTCCTCTAGCGAACGCTAGAACACCGGGCCGCTTTCGTTCGCCGATCGAGCGCGCGTCGCGGTCGCGTCGAAAGCTGCGGCAGCGTGCGCAGGTAGCGACACGATCGATGACTTAGCTATCGATGACATACGGAACAATCCGTCAAGCGGCGCTTGTCGATGTGATAGTCGAGAACGAGTTTCGTGCCCAGCGCGAGTTGATTCTGTGCATGCCAGTGCAGATTGAACACTTCACCGCGCGGGCGGAGATTTTTCTCCGGATTGCGATGGCAATCCAGACACCACTGCATCGTCAGCGGCGCCACCCGCGCCGTCAGCGGCATCTCGTCGATTTGCCCGTGGCAGCTCGCGCAACCGACGCCTTTGGCGACATGAATGCCGTGATTGAAATAGACGAAATCCGGCAGCTTGTGCAGGCGTTGCCAATGAAAGGGCACGCCGCTGCGGTACGACGCGATCAGCGGCGCCAGCGCCGGCTGATCGGTGTAAAGCTGCGAGTGACAGGTCATGCAGGTCGACAGCGGCGGGATACCCGCGAACGCGGACTGCTCCACCGACGCATGGCAATAACGGCAGTCGATGCCGTCGTCGCCGACGTGATGCTTGTGGCTGAAAGGCACCGGATGCTCGAGCGGATCGTTGACGCCGGCCGGGTACGCCATCACCGAACGCCACAGGAAAATCGCGCTCAACGCGATCTCAGCCGCAGCCAATAGACCGAGCCGGAACAGGAAACCGAAGCGTCGAGCAAAAAGCTGCGCCACCGACCATCCCTTTTGTCGGAAGCAAGTACGTTAGCGCAAATATTCCACATAACGCACAACGCGGCGGTACATAAATTCGATCGGTACGAGTCGCCTGCTCCGTCACGCCGATGCGACGTTCGCGGTGAGATAAAGATCGTTTGCCGCGGCCGGTGTCGGCCACGCGGTAGTCACAGCAGGATCGCGCATGCAAGCCGGACATTACAATCTCATCGTGATCGGTAGCGGACCGGGCGGCGCGTCGCTGGCGCACCGGTTGGCGCCGACCGGCAAGCGGATATTGATCCTCGAACGTGGCGACTATCTGCCGCGGTCCATGGATAACTGGAATCCGCACAAGGTCTTCGTAGAAGGCATCTATCAGGCGCCGGACACCTGGTACGGCAAGGACGGTAAACCGTTCCATCCCGGCCTGCACTACTACGTCGGTGGCAACTCGAAGGTGTACGGCGCCGCGCTGTTCCGCCTGCGCGACCGCGACTTCGACGAGGTCCGTCACATCGATGGCATTTCTCCTGCGTGGCCCCTGAAATACGATGCGTTCGAGCCGTATTACGCGCAAGCCGAGCGCTTGTTTCACGTACATGGCGAACGCGGCGAGGATCCGAACGAACCGCACACGAGCGGTCCGTATCCGTATCCGGCGGTCGCGCACGAGCCGCGCATCCAGGCACTGAACGACAGCTTCGCCGCAGACGGGCTGCACCCCTTCCATCTGCCGCTCGGCATCCTGCTCGACGAAAAAGATGGCAAGACGACGCCCACCAGCATCTGCTTTCGCAATCCCTACTTCGACGGCTTTCCCAGCCCGCTGAACGGCAAGTCCGATGCGCAGGTGATGTGCATCGATCCGATGCTCGCAGCACACGACAACGTCACACTGCTCACCAACGCCTATGTGTCCAAGCTCGACATCGACGCCTCGGGCCGCACCGTCAACGCGGTGCGGGTCGAACGCGGAGGCGCCAAGGAAACCTATTCGGCCGACATCGTGGTGGTGGCCTGCGGTGCGCTTTCGTCGGCGCTGCTGCTGCTGCGTTCGGCCAACGACAAGCATCCGAACGGTCTAGCAAATGGTTCGGATCAGGTCGGACGCAATTATATCCGTCACAACCAGTCGATCCTCATGGCGCTGTTGCGCGAACCCAACGACACGGTGTTCCAGAAGACGCTGGCGCTCAGCGATTTTTATTTTGGCGCGCCCGACTGGGATTACCCGCTGGGGCTCATCCAGATGTGCGCGACGTCACACGGCGCGCAGATCCGCGGCGAAGCGTTGCCACAATGGCTGGAGTGGGTGCCGAAGATGCCGTTCGAACAGATGGCGCGGCACTCGATGGATTTCTGGTTGTCCAGCGAGGATTTGCCGCGCCCGGAAAACCGCATCCGTTACGACGGCGAGCGCGTAGTGCTGGAACTCACCGAGAACAACATGGAAGCGCATCACCGCCTGAAGAAAAAACTCGAGGGGCTGATGAGCCGCAACGGCGCTTATCCGGTGTTGCTGGAACGGAAACTGTATCTTGGTAAGGACGTTCCCATCGGTGGTACCGCGCACCAGGCGGGCACCGCGCGCTTTGGCGTCGATCCGAAAACTTCCGTGCTCGATCTCGATTGCAAGGCGCACGAACTGGACAATCTTTATCTCGCCGACGCAAGCTTTTTTCCTTCGATCGGCGCGGTGAATCCGACGCTCACCATCATCGCCAACGCGCTGCGCGTCGCCGACCGGATCGGTGAGCGTCTGGGCGTGCGTGCGGCCGCGTAACGTGCCCATGCTTTCCGCCAACGTGAGGATCGCGCCATGGTCTGGCTGAATCTTTATGCGCTGCCCTTCCTGATCCGGTTTTTTCTGGTCGTGCTGTTTCCTTTCAGCGCGCTCGACAAGATCCTCGACTGGAACGGCGCGATGCGACAGGCGGAAAGCGGCGCGTTGCCCAGCGCGCCGGTGCTGCTGGTGCTCGGCATCCTGATCGAATTCATTGCGCCGGTGTGCATCCTGATCGGCTGGCACGATCGGCTGGCCGCATGCGTGCTGGCCGGGTTCTGCGTGATCACCGCGCTTCTGTACCACAACTTCTGGCATTACCCGGACTTCTGGACACGAGGCGACAGCAAGGCGCGCGCGCATTTCTGGGATTTCCTGAAAAACTTCGGTCTGGTCGGCGGTCTGCTGCTGATCACGTTTGGCGGCACGCTCACACCGATCGGCGCGACGGTAAAGCACCCATTATCGTCCACGCCGGTGTATTCGTCCGCGGCGATCGACGTATCGCTTTTGTCACACCCATGCGCTTTGTATGGAGTCGATTGCAATGAGCGCCGATAGCACCAAACCGACCGTGCCCTACTGGCACCTCTGGACCGATCAAAACGGCGTCAGTCATCAGAAGCGCTGCGCGCTGCAACACTTCGAACTGGGTAGCGTGGGCGACGCCGATCCGCAATGGAACGACAAGCAGCCACGCGGCGACGCCACGGTCGTCTTCACGGTGCTGCCGGTCGGCTGGATCGGCGGATGGCACAAAAATCCAGCGCCGCAATGGATCCTGCCGCTGTCGGGACGTTGGTTCGTCGAGTCGATGGACGGCACGCGGGTGGAAATGGGTGCGGGCGAGTTGTCGCTGGGCGAGGATCAGGATTGTGTCGCCGACAAGCAACGTCGCAAGGGCCATCGCTCCGGCGCCATCGGCGACGAACCCGCGGTGCTGATGTGCGTGCAGCGGCACGTGCCGCCGGTGCGCGAGCCCTGTCATATCGAATAAAGGAGCGCGCATGGACACCGGCATGGCCAACATCGAAATCATCGATCCGCGTTTCAAATCCTGCGTGCTGCCCAATGCGCCGCTGGAAAGACTCGGTGACGGCTACCGCTGGCTGGAAGGCCCGGTATGGTTCGCCGATCACCAATGTCTGCTGGTCAGTGATATCCCCAACGACCGCATCCTGCGCTGGAGCGAATCCGCCGGTGTCACGGTGTTTCGCGAACCTTCGCACTTCGCCAACGGCCACACCCGTGATCGCGAAGGAAGATTGATCGGTTGCTCGCACAACGACCGCTGCATCCGGCGCACCGAATACGACGGCCGCAGCACGGTGCTGGTCGATCGCTATCAAGGCAAACGCCTGAACTCGCCCAACGACATCGTCGTCAAATCCGATGGCACGATCTGGTTCAGCGATCCGCTGTACGGCATCGTCACCGATTACGAAGGCGGCAAGCAGGAATCCGAATTGCCGGCCACGTTGTACCGCTTCGATCCGCGCGACGGATCGCTCACCATCGTCGCGGATGACTTCGAAGGACCGAACGGCCTGTGTTTTTCGCCGGACGAAAAACGATTGTACGTGTCCGAATGCGGGCCGCCGTTTGCGGTCGATCCGGTGCAACACATCCGCGTGTTCGATCTTTCCGACGACGGCGCGCGGTTGACCAACGCGCGCGTGTTCCACAAGGTCGAACCGGGCATGGCGGATGGCTTCCGTTGCGACGAGGATGGTAACCTCTGGAGTAGCGCCGCCGACGGCGTGCATTGCATCGCGCCGAGCGGCGAACTGCTGGGCAAGCTCAAGGTGCCGTTCGTGGTGTCCAACCTCGCGTTCGGTGGACGCGATTACAGCCGGCTCTTCATCTGCGGATCGCAAACGCTGTTCGCGCAATACGTCAACCGCCGCGGCGCGCAACGTCCGTGAAGGCCGGTGCGCTGCGGTTGCTGCGCGTGGGCCGCAATGTCGCCGATCTGGAACGCGCGCGGCGTTTTTATTGCGAGGCACTGGGGTTTGTCTATGTAGATGCGCGCGACGATGCGCCGCCGGCGTGGACGCGATTGCCCGGCGTCAGCGGCTCGCCACCGCGTGCTGCGCGGCTGCGGCTCGGCGCGCAGGAAATCGAACTCACCGCATTCGATCCGCCGGGTGCGGCGTATCCGTCCGGCAGCACGTCAGCGGATCTGTGGTTCCAGCACTGCGCGATCGTGACGGACGACATGGACGCGGCGTATGCGCGCCTGCGGCGTCACGGCGGTTTCAAAGTGATCAGCCGTAACGGTCCGCAAACCCTTCCAGTATCGAGCGGCGGCGTGACCGCCTTCAAGTTTCGCGATCCGGACGGGCACCCGCTGGAATTGATTGCGTTTCCGCCCGTAACAGGCGATCCCGTGTGGCAGACGCGTGGCAATGACCCGACGCTCGGCATCGATCACAGCGCGATCAGTGTTGCCGACGCCGATCGCAGCGTCGCGTTCTATACCGCGCTCGGATTGTCGCAAGCCTCGCGACAAACCAACCGCGGCCCCGAACAACAACGACTCGACGACTTGCCCGATGTGATCGTCGATGTCGTCGCGCTGCAACCCGCCGATGCGCACACGCCACATATCGAACTGCTGGCCTATCGCGTCCCAAGCGGCCGCGCTTCGATGCAAACCGATGCACGCGACATTGCCGCGGATCGATTGGTGCTGCAAATGCAAGGCCTGACCACGTTACTCAAAACGCTCACCGATGCGCACGCGGGCATCGTTTCGACCGCTGGGATCAGTGGCGGCGATGGCGCGCAGACCGCGCTGTTGCGCGATCCTGACGGGCATTGGTTTGTCCTCACCGAGTAGCGATTGGGCAACTTTAATCCATTTTTCGCGCACGCTTCACTTGGCTCGTCGCACAGTCATCCGTTTCAACATCGCGCAAAGCTTGTCCGGGCTTGATCCGGGAAACGCGCATCGCGCGCGTCGTTGCAGCGAATACGACAAGGAGTCGAAGCATGCCAGCCAATGTCAGCGATTTTCTGCTGCAACGTCTTCACGAGTGGGGCGTGCAACGGATCTACGGCTATCCAGGCGACGGCGTCAACGGCTTGATGGGCGCGCTGGACCGCGCCGGCGACCATTTCAAGCTGGTACGCGCCCGGCACGAGGAGATGTGCGCGTTCATGGCCTGCGCGCACGCCAAGTTCACGGGGCAAGTCGGCGTATGCATGGCCACCTCCGGTCCCGGCGCGATCCATCTGTTGAACGGCCTGTACGACGCCAAGCTCGACCACCAGCCGGTGGTCGCGATCGTGGGTCAGTCGCCGCGCACCGCGATGGGAGGACAGTACCAGCAGGAAGTGGACTTGATGTCGCTGTTCAAGGACGTCGCAGGCGACTACGAGCAGACGATCATGGTGCCCGCGCAAGTGCGGCATGTGGTCGATCGCGCGTTGCGCATCGCGATCGCGGAACGCACCGTGACGTGCATCATCGTGCCGGGCGACGTGCAGGAACTGGAAGCCGTCGATCCGCCACCCCGCGCGCACGGCACCATCCATTCGGGCTTGGGCTATCGCGCGCCGCACGTGGTGCCGAAGCGCGATGATCTCAACCACGCCGCCGATCTGCTCAATGCGGGCGAGAAGGTCGCGATCCTGGTCGGCGCTGGTGCGCTGGATGCGACCGATGAAGTGATCGAAGTCGCGGATCTGCTGGGTGCGGGCGTGGCGAAAGCCTTGCTCGGCAAGGCTACGCTGCCCGATGATCTCCGCTTTGTCACCGGCTCGATCGGCCTGCTCGGTACCAAGCCGAGTTGGGACATGATGATGGGCTGCGACACGCTGCTGATGATCGGCTCGCGTTTTCCGTATTCAGAATTTTTGCCGAAAGAGGGCCACGCGCGCGGCGTGCAGATCGATATCGATCCCAAGATGCTCTCGATCCGTTATCCGATGGAGATCAATCTGGTCGGCGATTCGGCCGCCACCTTGCGCGAACTGATCCCGCTGCTGCGGCGAAAAGAAGATCGTGGATGGCGCGAGGGCATCGAGAAAAACGTCGCTGAATGGTGGCGGGTGCTGGAAGCGCGCGCGATGGAACCGGCCGAGCCGATCAATCCCGAACGCGTGTTCTGGGAAGCCTCGCAGCGCTTGCCCGACAACTGCATCCTCGCGTCCGATTCCGGTTCGTCGGCGAACTGGTACGCGCGCGACATCAAAATACGCCGCGGCATGATGGCGTCGCTGTCCGGGTGTCTCACCACGATGGGTCCGGGCGTGCCGTATGTGATCGCCGCCAAGTTCGCATTCCCCGACCGCGTGGCGGTGGCGATGGTTGGCGACGGTGCAATGCAGATGAACGGCAACGCCGAACTCATCACGATCGGCGATTACTGGAAGGACTGGTCCGATCCGCGTCTGGTGATCTTGGTCCTCAACAACCGTGACCTCAACCAGGTGACCTGGGAGGAACGCGTGATGATGGGCGATCCGAGATTCGATGCCGCGCAACATGTGCCGGATTTTCCATACGCGCGTTACGCCGAAATGGTTGGCTTGAAAGGCATCATGGTGAACAAGCCGGAAGATCTTGGCGCGGCGTGGGATGCGGCCTTCGCGGCCGATCGTCCGTGCATCATCGAAGCGATCACCGATCCGGAAGTACCGCCGTTGCCGCCGCACATCACTTTCAAGCAGGCGGTCGCGTTTTCCGAATCGATGTTGAAGGGCGACTCCGGCACGGCGGGGATGATCAAGGAGTCCGCGCGTGAAATGCTGGCGACGTTCTTTCCCGGTGGGAAAGACAAGTAATCGACCCGACCTCGGTATCGAGTTCAAGCGACAGGATGCGCTGACGCTACGCAACCTCGTAGCGAATCGGCTCACGCGAAGACGACAGGAGAACCACTATGCTAATCGATCATCCCGAGACCCAATGCGAACACCCCGGTTGCGTTTGCACGGTGGGGGCGGGCGAACATTTCTGCAGCGAACACTGCCGGCAAGCCGCGCAGACCACCGGCGCTGGCGACCGCGATACGAAAGGCGCCTGCGCCTGCGGACATCCGGAATGCGATCGAACGTAATCGATCGTTGGATATTCTGAGGAAGCAACGCATGGACGGAAGCCAACCACATAAACGCGGCTCGCTGCCGCTACCCGCGTACACCGCGCAACTCGAGCGCGATCTGCGCGTTGCCATCGAAGGCGAGGTGCGTTTCGATCCCGGTTCACGCGCAATCTACGCGACCGACGGCTCCAATTACCGGCAGCCGCCGATCGGCGTCACGATCCCCAAATCCATCGACGATGTGGTCGCCACCGTCGCCGCCTGCCGCCAATACGCGGCGCCGCTGCTGTCGCGCGGCGGCGGCACCTCGCTCGCCGGCCAATGTTGCAACCACGCGGTGGTGATGGATTTTTCAAAATACCTGCACAACATCCTCGAACTCGATCCGAAAGCCAAGCGCGCGCGCGTGCAACCGGGGTTGATCCTGGACGATCTGCGCGATGCCGCCGAGCAGCACACGCTGACCTTCGCGCCCGATCCCTCCACCCACACCCACAACACGTTGGGCGGAATGATCGGCAACAACTCCTGCGGCGTGCATTCGGTGATGGGCGGCAAGACCTCCGACAACGTCGAGTCGCTCGATATTCTCACTTACGACGGTTTGCGGATGCGCGTCGGCGCGACCTCCGAGGATGAACTGGAAAGCATCATCCGCGAAGGCGGACGGCGCGGTGAAATCTACGGCGCCTTGAAAGCACTGCGCGATCAATACGCCGATCTGATCCGCGAGCGCTTTCCGAAAATCCCTCGCCGCGTGTCCGGCTATAACCTCGACGAGCTGCTGCCGGAAAACGGCTTTCACGTCGCACGCGCGCTGGTTGGCTCCGAAGGCACCTGCGTCGTCATCCTGGAAGCCACGCTGCGCCTGGTTTACAGCCCGCCCGTCCGATCCTTGTTGGTGCTCGGTTACGAAGACGTGTTCAGCGCGGGCGATCACGTGATGGAGGCGCTGGCCGCGGGGCCGGTCGGGCTCGAAGGCATGGATCGCGATCTGGTCGAGGACATGAAGTCGATCGGTCTGCACCGGCGCGATCTGGAATTGCTGCCCAAGGGCGGCGGCTGGCTGCTGGTCGAATTCGGCGGCGACAGCAAGGAGGAATCCGACGCCAAGGCGCGCAAGCTGATGGAAAAGTTGAAGGGCGAGGACAGCGTGCGCGACATGAGGTTGTTCGACAATAAAGAGCACGAAAATATGTTGTGGAAGGTGCGCGCGGGCGGCCTGGGCGCAACCGCGCATGTGCCCAGCAAGAACATCACCTGGGAAGGTTGGGAAGACGCTGCGGTGCCACCGGAGAAACTGGGCAACTACCTGCGCGATTTCCGCAAACTGTTGCAATCGTATCACTACAAGGGCGATCTGTACGGCCACTTCGGCCAAGGCTGCGTACACACGCGCATCGATTTCGATCTGGAAACGCAGCCGGGTATCGAGAAATTCCACGCGTTCCTCGGCGACGCTGCGGATCTGGTGGTGCGTTACGGCGGCTCCTTGTCGGGCGAACACGGCGACGGCCAGTCGAAAGCCGAATTCCTCGGCCGGATGTTCGGCGCGGAACTGGTCAAAGCCTTCGGTGAGTTCAAGCGCATCTGGGATCCGCAATGCCGGATGAATCCGGGCAAGATCGTCGACCCATTCCTACCCACCGAAAATCTGCGCATCGGCACCGATTACGCACCACCCAACACCGAAACGCATTTCAAGTTTCCCAAGGACGATCACAATTTCGGCCGCACCGTGCTGCGTTGCGTGGGCGTGGGCAATTGCCGGCGCACCCATCACGACACGATGTGCCCGAGTTTCATGGCCACCCGCGAGGAGCGTTACTCCACGCGTGGCCGGGCGCGCTTGCTGTTCGAAATGCTGAAGGGCGAGGTGATCACTGGCGGCTGGCGCGACAAGCATGTGCACGAGGCGCTGGATTTGTGTCTGGCCTGCAAGGGCTGCAAGAGCGATTGTCCGGTCAACGTCGATATGGCCAGTTACAAGGCCGAGTTCTTATCGCACTACTACAAGGGTCGGCTGCGCCCGCGCGCGGCGTATGCGATGGGATTGATCCACACATGGGCGCGGATCGCTTCGCATATGCCGGGGTTGGTCAATGCGCTGACGCGCAGCAAGATGTTCGGTCCATTGCTGAAAAAAATCGGTGGCATCGCACGTGAACGGCAGATGCCGGCCTTCGCGGGGCAAACCTTCCGCGACTGGTTCGCGCAACGGCCACTCGCGCAAGGCGGCGGCGAGCGCGTGATGCTGTGGCCGGATACCTTCACCAATTTTTTCTTGCCGGAAATCGGACACGCTGCGGTCGAGGTGCTGGAACACGCCGGCTGCACGGTGGTGTTGCCACCGCGACCGCTGTGTTGCGGACGGCCTCTTTACGATTGGGGCATGCTCGATCGCGCGGTGAAACTGTGGCGCACCACGCTCGATGTCTTACGCCGCGAAATGCGCGCTGGCACCCGGATCGTGGGGCTGGAACCGGCCTGTGTGGCCGCGTTTCGGGACGAACTCGGCAATCTGTTTCCGCACGACGAGGATGCCAAACGGCTGGGGCGGCAGACCTTCACGTTGGCGGAGTTTCTACTCGAGATCGGTTACGTGCCGAATCAGTTGCGCGGACAAAAGGCGATCGTGCAGGCGCATTGCAACCACAAGGCGGTGATGGGCATCGACGCCGACAAGGTCTTGCTCGACGAAATCGGGCTGGATTACCGCGTGCTCGACGCCGGCTGTTGCGGCATGGCGGGCTCGTTCGGGTTCGAACAACACAAATACGCGCTGTCGCAGACCATCGGCGAACGCGCCTTGTTACCAACCGTGCGCGGCGCGCATGCCGACACCTGGGTGCTCGCCGACGGCTTCAGTTGCCGTGAACAAATAAGCCAGGGCACCCAGCGTCAAGCGCTGCACCTGGCGCAAGTGCTGCAACGCGCGCTGCGCGACGGCACACCGCCGCCGGCGGACGCCAAGCCGCCCAAACCACCGCATCGCCATAGCATCGGAGAAGTTTCATGACCGCGTCAAATGCAACACAATCACGAAAGAAGATGTCATCGTTCAAGAACCAAGTCGTCGTCGTCACCGGCGCTTCGGCCGGCGTGGGGCGCGCCACCGCGGCGGCGTTCGCCAAGCACGGCGCGCGCGTGGCGCTGATCGCGCGCGGCAAGGAAGGGCTCGAATCCGCGTACCGCGAAATTGAACTTGCCGGCGGCGAGGCATTGACGATTGCCGCGGACGTATCCGACGCCGCCGCGGTGGAAACCGCTGCCGAAACGGTCGAGCGCGAACTGGGCCCCATCGACATCTGGGTCAACAATGCGATGGTGACGATCTTCGCGCCGGTCAAGCAAATCGACCCGGAAGAATTCAAGCGCGTCACCGAAGTCACCTACCTCGGCGGCGTGTACGGCACGATGGCCGCATTGAAACGGATGCGCACGCGCGACCGCGGCACGATCGTGCAGGTGAGTTCCGCGCTGGCCTATCGCAGCATTCCGTTGCAGTCCGCGTATTGCGGGGCCAAGCACGCGCTGGTCGGTTTCATCGATTCGTTACGCAGCGAGCTGATCCACGAACGCAGCAAGATCCACATTACCAGCGTGCAGATGCCGGCGTTGAACACGCCGCAGTTCGGCTGGGCGCGCAACAAGATGCCGAACCGCCCGCAGCCGGTGCCGCCGATCTTCCAGCCGGAGGTCGCGGCCGATGCGATCCTGTTCGCCGCGAGCCATCGCCGTCGCAGCGTGCCGGTGGGTTCGCCGACGTGGCTTGCCGAATGGGGCCAGCGTTTCGTGCCGGGCCTGCTCGACCGATATCTGGGCCGCACCGGCTATCGCGGTCAGCAGACCGACCAACACGACGATCACGCGCGCCCGGACAATCTGTTCGTGCCGGTGGCGGGCGATCCCGGCACGCGCGGCACGTTCGGCGACCGCGCCAAAGCGCGCAGCCCGGCCCTGTGGGTCGAGGAAAACCGCGCGCCGTTGCTGGGTGCGGTGGCGGCCATCGGATTTCTGGTGGCATTGGGATGGTACGGCGCGCGTGTCACCAAGTCCTCGCCGTCGTTGCGCGATAGCGCGGCGCGATTGTCCCGGCGCGTGCGGCCGTGGCGATGAGGGCGGCAACGACGAACCGCTTCCACACCGCCGCAACGCGCCAGCGCGTAACATGGGCGAGATTGCGCTGACATGACGGGATTCGATGGACCGCAAAACGGGCGTCCCTGCCTGGATCAGAACGCTACGCGCCACGCGGCCGCGGCGCGCGCCAGCGCGCGCGCGCGTTGAAGCGCTGATCGAGGAACCAACAACTGCCGATCTGGAAACCTGCGCGCGCCAACTCGCACGCAAGCAGCAACAACTATCGCCGCAACCCCCCGCCGATCTGAAAAAAGCACTGGCCGCGCACGAACGCACCCTGCGCCGGGCCTATGCCATCGCGCGCGTGGCGGTCACCGAACAACGCCGCGTCGAACCCGCCGCGGAATGGCTGCTCGACAATTTCTACCTGATCCGCAACCAGATCCGCGATCTCGCCACGGGCTTAGCGCGCAAACAACTCCTGCGTCTGCCGCGGGTCGAGGACGCGCGCGGCGTCTGCCTGCCGCGGATGTACGGCATCGCGCGCGCCTATGTCGCGTACGTCGATGGGCGGATCGACCCGGAGCAGGTCGGCATGTTCCTCGCCGCCTATCAAGCCGAAACCACGCTCAGCATGGCGGAGCTGTGGGCGATGCCGATGCTGCTGCGGGTGGCGCTCATCGAGCGCATCGCCGCCGGCGCGCGCACGATTTCGGTGCGCCTGGAGGAATACGCGCGCGCCGAATACTGGGCCGCGTATCTCATTGAGATGGCCGGCAAGGATCCGGGCGTGATGTTGATGTACGTGGCCGACATGGCGCGACTGGCGCCCGCGATTTCGGCCGCCTACGTCGCCGAATTTTATCGCTTGCTGGAAGGCAAGCATCCCTCGCTGGCGCTGGCGCTGACCTGGGCCGAGCAGCAACTCGACCAGAAGGGCCTGAGTGTCGCGCAGGTGATCCACGACGTAAGCCGCGAGCAGGCCGCCGATCAGGTTTCCATCGCCAACTGCATCAACAGCCTGCGCCTGATCGCGCGCCACAACTGGTCGGAAGTGATCGAAGCGGTCAGCGCGGTCGATCGCATTCTCGCCAGCGATCCGGTGCAGGCTTACACGCTGATGGATTTCACCACACGTGGCATGTATCGGCACGCGGTCGAAATCCTGGCGCGGCGCGGCAAACTGCCGGAAGTCGATGTCGCGCAGCGCGCGGTGGACACGGCGAAGGATGCGGTTGATCCGACCGGCGATCCCCGCGTCAACCATGTGGGCTTTCATCTGATCGGGCGCGGGCGCACGGCATTCGAGCGCGCGTTGGGCGAACGCGCAGCGCCGGAAGCGCGCGGCGCGGCGTTGCTGCGACGCTGGCCGGCCAGCGCGTATCTGGGCGCGACGGGGGTGTTCACCGTTGCGATTACTTGGCTGTTCGCGCACAACGATCTGCAAGGTTTGCCGTTGCCGTTGGACTTGACCTTGTTGATCGCGCTGTTCGTCGCCGCCAGCCAGCCAGCCGTGGCGATCGTCAACTGGTTGTTCAGCGTGCTGGTGCCGCCGGATCTGCTGCCGCGCATGGCCTTCAGTGGCGGCATTCCCGATGACTGCCGCGCGCTGGTGGTGGTGCCGTGGCTGCTCGGGAGCCAGCGCGGCATCGCCGAGCAACTCAACGCGTTGGAAATCCGGTATCTGGGCAACCGCGATCCCAATCTGCATTTGGCGTTGCTCACCGATTTCCCCGACGCGCCCGAGCAGGAAATGCCGGAGGACGAAGCGCTGCTCGCCGCCGCGATTGCCGGCATCGAGCGCTTGAACGAAAAATATCCGCTGACCGGCAGCACGCGTTTTCACCTGTTCCATCGCCCGCGCGAATGGAACGCGCGCGAGCAGGTATGGATGGGTTTCGAGCGCAAGCGCGGCAAGCTCGGCGAATTGAACCGCGTGCTGCGCGGGGCGGCACCCGATCGCTTCAGCGTGATCGCCGGCGATCTCGCCGCGTTGCAGGCTGCGCGCTACGTGATCACGCTGGACGCCGACACGATGCTGCCGCCGCAAGCGGCGCGGCGGTTGATCGAGACGATGGCGCACCCTTTGAACCGCGCCTGGTTTTACAAGGGTTCACGACGCGTGATCGCGGGTTACGGGATTCTGCAACCGCGCATTTCGGTGGCGCGGCCGGAACACGCCAGCCGCTTCGCGCGGCTTTTTTCCGACGATACCGGACTCGACCCGTATACCCGCGCGGTGTCGGACGTGTATCAGGATCTGTTCGGTGAAGCCTCGTTCGTCGGCAAGGGCATCTACGAGATCGATGCCTTCAGCCGCTCGGTCGGCACGCGCTTTCCGAATGACCTGATCCTTTCGCACGATTTGCTGGAAGGCAGTTATGCGCGCACCGGTTTGGTCAGCGACATCGAGCTGATCGAGCACCAACCAAATCGTTACAGCGTCGAAGCCCGCCGCCGTCACCGCTGGACGCGCGGCGATTGGCAGATCATCCAGTGGCTTTTACCCATCGTGCCCGGCCCGCGCCGCGCCGGCCTGCGCAACGCCTTGAAGGCGCACCATCGCTGGAAGATCCTCGACAATCTGCGCCGCGGCGTGGTGCCGCTGGCGATGCTGGTGTTGTTGCTGCGCGGTTGGGTGTTGTCGCCGCTGCCGGTGTACTGGACCGGCGTGGTCGTCGCGTTCCTGCTGGCGCCGCCACTCTTCATCGCGCTGGCGCAGATGGCGCGCAATCTACTGCACGTTGCGCATCCGCGGCACTGGCGCAATAGCGTGCGCGGCGCGTGCGAGCAACTGCTGCGCACGGGCTTCGCGATCGCGGTGATGCCGTTCGAGGCGTTCCTGAATCTGGACGCGATCCTGCGCAGCGCTGGACGCATGTTCACGCGCCGGCGCTTGCTGGAATGGACGCCGATGGAGGACGCGGATCGCGCCGCCGCGTCGGGCCTGAGCGAATTCATGCAGTTAATGTGGGTGGCGCCGGCGCTGGCGATCGTCGGCTTCGCCGTGCTGCTGGTGAAGGCGCCGATGGCGCTCGCCGCGGCCGCGCCGCTGCTGGTGTTATGGCTGCTGGCGCCTTGGCTGGCATGGACCGTGAGCCGCGTGCCGCGTCGTCGCGGCCAGACGCTGGACGCACACGAGCTGCGGTTCCTCGGCGGCGTGGCGCGCCGCACCTGGCGCTGGTTCGAGACCTTCGTCACCGCCGACGAGCATTGGCTGCCACCGGACAATTACCAGGAATTCCCGATCGCGCAGATCGCGCACCGCACCTCGCCGACCAACATCGGGATGGCGCTCCTGGCCAACCTCACCGCCCACGATTTCGGTTATCTGGGCGCCGGTGGGATGCTGACGCGCACGCGTGAAACGCTGGACACACTCGACAAGCTGGAGCGCCATCGCGGCCACTTATACAACTGGTACGACACACAAACGCTGCAACCGCTGCGACCGCTGTACGTCTCCACCGTCGACAGCGGCAATTTGATGGGGTGCCTGTTGACGCTGGCAAGCGCGCTGGAACATCTGCAAGGCGAGCCGTTGGTGCCGCGCCGACTGGCGCGAGGTTTGGGCGATACGCTGCGCGCGATCGGCGATTGCGTCAAAGCCGCGGTGATCGAGGATCCGCACGCGACGCTGGCGCTGACGGCCACTCTGGCCGCGTTGGATGCGCTGATCGAACACGCGATCGACAACGCCGACGCGCTGCCGGTGCTGCACGGTCTGCTCGCGCGCATCGATGTCGAAACCGGAAAGCTGGAACAATTGGCCGCGCCGATCGCGCAGCCCGACGAATTGCAGGAATGGATCGGCTGCCTGCGCCATCAATGCGGCATGGTCTGCGAGGAACTCGATGATCTCGCGCCTTGGCTGACGCTGGGCGATTCCGGCAGCGACGACGAATCGGTGCGCGCGCTGCTGCGCGAGATGGAGCGCAATCCTTCGCAGCACCGCGCGCTCGCGATCGCCGATGAAGCGATCGAGCGATTGGCATCATCCGGCAACGAATACGCCGCTGACAAATCCTGCACCGACTTGTGCGCCGCGCTGCGCGAGATGGCCACGCTATTGCGGCAGCGCGCGCAGCACGGGTGCGAACTCGCCGCGCGCTGCCGCGCATTCGCGCAAGCCGACATGCGGTTCCTGTGGGACAAGTCGATGGCGCAGTTCACCATCGGCTACGACGTCGAACACGATCGCCGCGATTCCGGCCGTTACGATCTGTTGGCCTCGGAAGCGCGGCTCGCCAGTTACGTCGCGATCGCGCAGAACCAGGTGCCGCAGTCGCACTGGTTCGCGCTGGGGCGCCTGCTCACCATCGCGGCCGGACAACCCGCGCTGGTGTCGTGGAGCGGCTCGATGTTCGAGTACCTGATGCCGCTGCTGGTGATGCCCGGGTTCGAGGACACCCTGCTCGATCAAAGTTGCCGCGCCGCGGTCGCCGCGCAGATCCAATACGGCGTGCGCCAGCAGGCGCCCTGGGGCGTCTCCGAATCGGCTTACAACGCCACCGATGCGCATTTGCTCTATCAATACCGCGCGTTCGGAGTGCCGGGCTTGGGACTGAAACAGGGGCTCGGCGAGGATCTGGTGATCGCGCCATATGCCTCGGCGATGGCGTTGATGCTGGAGCCGGCCGCGGCCTGCCGCAATCTGCAAGCGTTGCAATCGTTGGGCGCGCTGACGCGTTATGGGTTTTACGAAGCGCTCGATTACACGGAAGGGCGGGTCGCGCCCGAACAGGCCTTCGCGATGGTGCGCTCGTTCATGGCGCACCATCACGGCATGAGTTTTCTCGCGCTGTCCTCGCTGCTGCATGGACAACCGATGCAGAAGCGCTTCATGCGCGAGCCGATGTTCCGCGCTTATGACCTGCTGCTGCAGGAGAGGATTCCCGCCGTCACGCCGATCAAGCCCGCCGCGCTCGACACCGAGCAGCCGCCCTCGGTGCGTGCTGCGGCAGGGCCGGTGGCGGCCACCATCACGCGCATGGATACGCCGGTTCCGCGCCTGCACCTGCTGTCCAACGGCCGCTACCACGTGATGATGACCCAAACCGGCGCGGGCTACAGCCAGTGGAACGATATGGCGGTGACGCGCTGGTCAAGCGACGCCACCCGCGACGCCGAGGGCATGTTCTGTTATTTGCGCGATGTCGATTCCGGCAAGGTCTGGTCGACCACCTGGCAACCGACCGGGGTCGCGGCAACCGACTATTCCGCCACGTTCTCGCAGGCGCGCGCGGAATTCCACCGCTCCGATTTCGGCATCGAGGCCGAAACCACCATCGCGGTGTCCGCCGAGGACGATATCGAATTGCGCCGCGTGCGGCTCACCAACCGCTCGTCCAAACCGCGCACGATCGAGCTGACCAGTTACGCGGAGCTGGCGTTGGCGCCGCGCGCGGCTGACGCCGCGCATCCGGCCTTCAGCAAATTGTTCGTGCAGACCGAGATCGTGCCGGAACTGGACACCGTGCTGGCTTCACGGCGTCCGCGTGCAGCGGATGAATTCACGCCGTGGTTGCTGCAACTGATGACGGTGCGCGGCGACGCGCACGGCGCGACCGGTTTCGAGACCGACCGCGCGAAGTTCCTGGGCCGTCTACACGACGCCGCGCGGCCCGAAGCGATCGATCTGGGCGAGGCGTTGTCGGGCAGCGCCGGCGCGGTGCTGGATCCCGCCGTCGCGATCCGCCGGCGCGTGCTGATCGCACCCGGCCGCAGCGCCAGCATCGATCTCATCACCGGCGTGGCGTCCTCGCGCGCCACGGCGCTGGCGCTCGCGGTCAAATATCGCGAACGGCATCTGCACGATCGCGTGTTCGAACTGGCGTGGACACACGAACAAGTGGTGCTACAGCAATTCAACATGGGCGCGCGTGACGCGCAGTTGTACGAACGCATCGCCGCGCAGTTGCTGTATGCGTCGGAAACGCCGCGTCCCGGCGTGCCGGCCGGCGTGCCGACGCAATCGGCGTTGTGGAAGCACGGCATTTCCGGCGATCTGCCGATCGTGCTGGTGCGCGTGGCCAATGCCGCGCAGGTCGATCTGGTGCGCCGGCTGATCCAGGCGCATGGCTACTGGCAGACGCGCGGCCTGCATGTCGACCTGCTGATCTGGAACGAAGAGCTTTCCGGCTATCGACAGGATTTGCAGGAACACATTCTCTATTTGATCGAATCCGGCGCCGAGGCGCGCGGCGGCCAGGGCGCAGGAAAGATGTTCGCGTGGCGGATCGAACATCTGCCGGCCGAAGATCGCGCGTTGATGCTGGCCGTCGCGCGCTGCGTGTTCAACGGCAACGAGGGCCGCCTGCGCGACCAGATCGGACGGACCGCGCCGGAACGCGAGGTCGTGGCGCCGACGACGCCGGCGCTGTTACCGGCGCGCAAGCCGCACGTCGGCACCATTACGTTGCAAGCCCCGGCGGATTTGCGCGGCTTCAATGGCTACGGCGGCCACAGCATGGATGGCAGCGAATACGTGATCTGGCTGCCGCCGGGATCGCCGACGCCCGCGCCGTGGTGCAATGTGCTGGCCAACGAAGGGTTTGGCAGCGTGGTCTCCGAGGCTGGAGGTGCCTACAGCTTCGCCGAGAACGCCCACGAGTTCCGGCTCACGCCTTGGTACAACGATCCGGTCACCGATTCGAGCGGCGAAGCCTTCTGGCTGCGCGACGAGGAGACCGGCGAGTTCTGGTCGCCGACGTCGATGCCCTCGCCCAGCAACGATCCATACCTCACCCGCCACGGTTTCGGCTACACGGTCTTCGAGCACGTGCATTCCGATATTGCCAGCGAACTCACCGTGTTCGTGGCGCGCGAGGCGCCGGTGAAGTTGTCGTTGTTGAAACTGCGCAACGCGGGGACTTACCCGCGACGCGTTTCCGTCACCGGCTACGTCGAATGGGTGTTGGGCGAACAGCGCAGCGGCAATGGGCCGCGCGTACAGACGCGCCCCGATCCCGCCACCGGCGCGATTCTGGCCCACAATTTCTATAACGACGTTTTTTCGCAGCGGCTCGCCTTCCACGCGCTGGACGCGCGAGGCGCGGTTCGCAGCGGCGACCGTCGCGCCTTCCTCGGCCGTAACCGGCGACTCGCAGCACCATTGGGCATGCTGCATGAGGACCTGATCGGCGCCACGGGCGCCGGGCTCGATCCGTGCTCGGTGCAACGTGCGGCGATCGATTTGGAACCGGGCCAGGAAATCGAGATGGTGTTCGCGCTGGGCGCGGATCGCGCTATCGAAGACGTGCGAAGGATCGTGCGTGAGCTCGTCAATCCCGGGGCCGCACGCGCGGAGCTCGCGCGGGTGCGCGAGCAGTGGCGCGCGCAGCTATCGCAACTCACGATCCATACGCCGCACGAGCGCACCGATCTGCTCGCCAACGGCTGGTTGCTGTATCAGGTGTTGGCAGCGCGGATGTTCGGGCGCAGTGGTTATTACCAATCCGGCGGTGCCTGGGGCTTCCGCGATCAATTGCAGGACTGCATGGCGCTGCTGCACGCGCGTCCGGATCTCGCGCATGCGCAACTGCTGCGTTGCGCGGGGCGGCAATTTACCGAAGGCGATGTGCAGCACTGGTGGCATCCGCCCTCCGGCAAGGGGGTGCGCAC
>JBDTAJ010000065.1:0-13019 GCA_039924705.1 Rhodanobacteraceae bacterium | reverse complement strand
GCTGTCGCAAGTTGGAACCGGGCGTGCGGTGCGGGATCTACGCTACGGCGTTTAGCCAAGGCTGGGCACGGCATCCGCACGCCCATTGCCCGAGCGCGACTCGGACGGAGACACAATACAAGGCTGGTCCGTGGTCTTGATCTTCCTGACCAACGCGACGAATCCCGGATCGCAATGCAACGGGCCCAACGCAGGCTGCATCACCGCCCATTCGGACATCCCGGTCCGGTCCGAGTACGCCCATGCTTGCAGATTCGCCAGCGCCAACTGCGGTTCGCCAAGCTCGACCAGCAATGTCGGAATCACATATGCCTGGAACGCATTGCCGCTTCCGGGATCGGTGGCGCTTTGCGGCTGGAACGCCAGGCGCATCGCGATCGCATGGCGGTCGCCATGCCCTTGCAACGCATCGAAGACGTCGTTCACTTCCGCCTGCGCACCGGGATCGGTCACGGCGGCGTAACGAGCGAAAAGCGAGCGGGCCAGATTGAAATCGCCGAGCTGGAGCGCGGCAAATCCGGTCGATTCCAGGCAAGAATGATTGTCCGATACCGATTTGAGAATCGGCTCGCACAGAACCTTGGCGTCGGCATAGCGGCCCAGTGCGATCAGCGCCATGCCGTGGTTGTTGGCGATGATCGCCGAGCGTGGGTCGAGTACAGATGCGCGCTCGAGCATGGCCGCGCCGGATTCCAATCGTCCGCCGCTCCACAGCGAATTGCCGAGCCACTGATACGCCGACGCAAACGAGGGCCGCAGGGCGATCGCACGTCGATATAGCGCCTGCGCGGTCGCGCGTCGGCGATCGCCATCGGCAAGATAGCCAAGGACGATATAAGGCTCGGGCAGCGTAGGATCGAGACTCAGCGCGCGCTCGGCGTTGTCCCTGGCTCGCGCAAAGCTTTCGTCGTAGGTGATGCGCGCGCTCCAGTCGGGAAGAATGACGTAGCCCAGCGCCTGTCCGGCGTAGGCTTCGGCGAACTTGGGATCGGCGGCTGCGGCCAGCTCGAATTGTTTCAGTGCCTGCCAGAGATTGTCTTCGCCGCGTGCCTGCCAAAGCGCGAGCCCGCGCAAATAGGCGTCGTAGGCTGCGATGTTTCGCGTGCCCTTGTTGGGTGTGGCCGCCGCCACGTTGGCACCCATCTTCACTTTCAACTCGTCGGCGATCGCCTTGGCGATCTCGTCCTGGATCGCGAAGATGTCCCTCAAGTCGCGATCGTAGGTCTGCGACCAGACATGAAAGCCGTTGCTTGCGTCGGTCAACTGCGCGGTGATCCGCACCTTGTCGCCGGATTTCTGCACGCTGCCCCCCAGCACCGTGGCGACATCCAACACTTCGCCGACTTTGCGCAAGTCCTCGGCTTTGCCCTTGAACGCAAACGCCGAGGTGCGCGCGGCGACTTTCAATTTCTGAACCTGCGCCAAAGCGTTGAGGATTTCCTCGGTGATGCCGTCGCTGAAATATTCGTTCTGAGGATCGCCGCTCATGTTGATGAACAGGCACCGCGACGGATTTGGCGCTCGGCGCGAATCTGCTTGCCGTGGAGGTGACGCCGGTAATTGCAACGTCGCGGCGAAACGTGTGTGATGGGGACAATGCACCGCGCTCGAAATTCCAGTAGACGCCACCGGCGATCAATGCGATCGCCACACCGATTGCGCCGACTGCGATGCCGGCGCGCTTTGAACGCCGCGGCGCCGCGACCTCGGCATTGGTCGTGCGCACAATTCCGCGCGGCGTGGCGTCGAATGCCCACGCCAGCACCAGGGCGATCGGGAAACCGACCAGGATCAGGATCACCACGAGTTGCTCGACCCAGTTCGGAAACACGAACACCGGAAAGACTTGCGTGACGATCTGGATCAGCAGCCAGCCAACCACCGCGTAGGCCGCGGCGACGCGGAACACATGCCGGCGGCGCAGCTCGCGCAGGAACCCATTTCTGGCTATAGTCGCGCGCCCCCACCGAAGACAGCGAAAGCCGCATGTCCGTTTATCTTCGCGTATTCCGCGGGCCGGCGATAGCACCGCCGACCGAGCGCCCTATTCCCGACCACAACCGCTGAAATTCAACTCCTGCCCGGGCTTCAACGCGTAGTGAGGCGCGCGCAGATGATTCTCCCTGGCCAGTTCGTGCGGATCGTCGCAGCCGAACTTGCGCGACACCGACGACAGTGTGTCGCCGCGGCGCACTCTGTAACGGCGCGGGGATTTGTGCACCGGCGTGCGCAATAGGAATTTCGTTGGCGGCGGATCGGCGTCGGCGATTGCGAGTCGCGGCGGCGACGTGGGCAACACTGCCGAGTGCAGATCGGATGCGAGCGCCACCCACTTGCCATCCACGCAGGAACGCGCGTAATCGTCTTCCAATCGCTTCGGCAACGCGACGCGCGTACCCGACGATTGCGCCATTTGCGGATCCATTTGCGGATTGAGATTGCGCAGCGTCACGAACCAGCCGTTGCGTATTCTTCCCGATTCACCCAAACACACCGCGAGTTCCGCCAGCGAAGCCGGACGTTTCAGGAACACGCTGCCGGGCGCGCCGTCGATATCCGGGAAGCGCAAGTTGTAGCGCTCCGGATGCAGGAACAGCCACGCTGCGGCCAGCACCATCGGCACGTATTCGCGCGTTTCCGGCGACAACGCGAAATACATCTGCGGATCCCAGAAGCTG
This sequence comes from Rhodanobacteraceae bacterium, assembly GCA_039924705.1. GTDB lineage: Bacteria > Pseudomonadota > Gammaproteobacteria > Xanthomonadales > Rhodanobacteraceae > 66-474. The sequence goes on along the minus strand of JBDTAJ010000065.1, from coordinate 10,341 downwards.
GCATTGGGCTGACTGGCGGCGAGCCTTCCGACCCGGCCTTCACCGCCGTTGTAGGCGGCCAGCACCAGTTCCAGATTGTTGTTGAACTGCGCGAGTTGCTCGTTGAGGTATTCGGCGTTGGCGCGCGCGGCCAGGCTCGGATCCAGGCGTTCATCGAAGCCGTTGACGGTGGTCATGCCAAATCGCATGCCGGTGGCGGGCATGAACTGCAACGGCCCGGCCGCGCCGGAACGCGACACCGCATGCACCTTGCCGCCGGATTCCTTGGCCATGATGCCGAACAGGATCGCTTCGGGCAGGTCGGCCTGACGGTATTCCGGCCACATCTCGAAACGCAGATATTGGTAATTGACGTAAGCATCCATCAACTGCGGCCGCAATCTCGTGAGCCAGGTTTCCAGGGCGGCCTTGACCGGACCGTTCATCGCGATCAGGTCGGACAATTTCCTTCCACGCAGAAGACTCACGCTGCGCTGCGTTCGCGGCAACGTACTCAATACCGGCGACGCGGCGTTGCCGCCGGTCGTCTCCGGCAGATCGGACAGTTCATTGCCTTCGTCGCCACCGAGGAAACTGTCATCCTTCAAACGCAGCGCGCGGTCGTAGGTCGAAATGAAACGCTGCACCTCGCACCCGGCCGTGTTGACGCACTGGGCGGCGGCGTTGCGCATGGTGTCGAGCGCCGTGCTGATCGCGCGTTCGGATTGCGCGTTGTCGTCGCGGCGCGCCAGTTCCAATGCGCGGTCGTAATCGCGGCCGGCCTGATCGAGCTTGGCGTACAGCGCATCCAGCGATGAACCGCCCGCGGCGGTTTTGGTCGGTGCACCGGAACAACCGGCGAGTACGGCGATCAAACCGGCAAGGACAGGAACAAACAGCCGCGAGCGCGGCAAACGTCGAGCGGAAGACATCGTGATGACTACCCGGATGTAGGACAAGGCGATCCGCCACCCTACCCCGTGGCTGCGCGCGACTCAAGCGGCGCCCGCCCTACAATCGTCATCTTCCAGACCGTAGCGAACACACCATCCATGTCCCGCTGGCGACCACCCGCGCCGCATTCCACCGCGATCATCACCCGCGCGGGTTTCGAGACGCTGAAAACCGAACTCGATCATCTCTGGCACACGTTGCGTCCCGAAATCGTGCGCGCGCTGGTGGCCGCCGCCGCCGAAGGCGATCGCTCCGAGAACGCCGAGTACACCTATCGCAAGAAACAGCTCGGAGAGATCGACCGCCGCGTGCGTTATCTATCCAAACGCATCCCGATCCTGAAAGTCGCCGATGGCGCGCCCTCCGATCGCGGGACGATTTACTTCGGCGCTTGGATCGAGATCGAGAACATCGCCGATCGCGAGAAGCACCGCTACCAGATCGTCGGCCCCGACGAAACCGATGCGAAGCGCGGCTTCATCAGCATCGACTCGCCGCTGGCGCGCGCGGTCTTGAAAAAACGCAGCGGCGACGAGTTCGAGGCGACGTTGCCGGGCGGCCGGATACGGTTCGTGGTGATTGGCGTGAGTTACGACTAGACGTGAAGCAAGTGCGCGAACAAATCGTGCTCGTCGGCGGCGTCGATCCGTACCTGCGCAAACTGCCCCGATTTCAGCGATTGTCCGTCAGAAATCCGCACCAGACCATCGACCTCCGGCGCGTCGGCCATCGAGCGTGCGCTCGCGCCATAGGCGTCGATCTCGTCCACCAATACGGTCATCGTTTGTCCGACCTTGCGCTGCAATTTCGCCGCGGAAATTTCCGCTTGTACCTGCATGAAGCGTTCGAGCCGATCCTCTTTCAATTCTTCCGGCACCGCATCGGGCAGCGCGTTGGCGCGCGCACCATCCACCGGCGAATACGCGAACGCGCCGACGCGGCCGAGTTGCGCTTCGCGCAGGAAATTCAACAGCTGTTCGAACTCGGCATCGGTCTCGCCGGGGAAACCGACGATAAAGGTGCTGCGGATCGTGAGATCAGGACAAACCTTTCGCCACGCGTGGATGCGTTCCAGCGTTTTCTCCGTGTGCGCGGGGCGCTTCATCATTTTCAAAATGCGTGGGCTGGCGTGTTGGAACGGGATATCCAGATACGGAAGTATCCTTCCTTCCGCCATCAATGGGAGGATTTCATCGACGTTCGGGTACGGATACACGTAGTGCAAGCGAACCCATGCGCCCAGTTCCGACAAGCCTTCGCACAATTCGGTCATGCGGGTGCGATATGACTTGCCGCGCCATTCGCGAGCGGCATATTTCAGATCGACGCCATAAGCGCTGGTGTCCTGCGAGATCACCAACAGTTCCTTGACGCCGCCGCGCACTAGTTTTTCCGCTTCGATCAGCACCTCGTCGATCGGCCGCGAGACCAGATCGCCGCGCATCGACGGAATAATGCAGAACGTGCAGCGGTGGTTGCAGCCTTCGGAAATCTTGAGATACGCGTAATGCTTCGGCGTCAGCTTGATGCCTGTGTCGGGGACGAGATCGGCGAACGGATCGTGCGCCGGCGGAAGCGCTGCGTGCACAGCATTCATCACGCTGGCGTAATCCTGCGGGCCGGTGATCGCCAGTACGTCCGGGTAGGCTTCACGGATCAAACCAGCGCGCTTGCCCAGGCAGCCGGTGACGATCACTTTGCCGTTTTCGTGCAGCGCCTCGCCGATCGCGTCCAGCGACTCCTGCACGGCCGCATCGATGAAGCCGCAGGTGTTGACCACCACCGCATCGGCCGCGCTGTAACTGGGCACGATTTCATAGCCGTCGACTTTCAACTGAGTGAGGATACGTTCGGAATCGACCAGCGCCTTGGGGCAACCGAGGCTCACGAAACCGATTTTGGGAGCGGCTTTGGGCATGTTTTTGTCGCTGATGAAACGCGCAATTGTAGCGGGCGAGGCCGCGCATTTGCGCGATGCGTTGGGCGCCTCGCGCGCAAGGCCAAACGTCCGAGGCAAGATGTCGAGGGCTGGGTTGCTAGGCGGGAGCCGGAAGCGTGAGCCTGGCAACGGCACGCGAGACGAACGCTTCACACCGTCCGCTTGGTAGTACGCTGACCGGATATCAGTTGATAAGGAGTCGCGTCATGGGCGAATCGATCCGTTTGAACACCGCCGGCATGCAATGCATCGGCGCGTATCTCTCCAAGCCTGCAGGTAAACCGAAAGGCGGCGTCGTGGTGGTGCAGGAAGTCTTCGGCGTCAATCCGCATATCCGCAGTGTCGCGGACCATTTCGCCGAAGCCGGCTACACCGCGATTGCACCGGCCTTCTTCGATCACATCGAGGAAGGTGTGGAATTGGCCTACGATGAAAGTTCGTTAGCAAAAGCGCGCGAATTGACCAGCCAGATCGGCATGGATCGCGCGCTCGAGGACGTCGCCAGCGCTGCGGAGGCGATTGCGTCAGCCGGAAAGATCGGCGTGGTGGGCTTCTGCTGGGGCGGCAGCGTCGCGCTGCTCGCCGCGCAGCGGCTGGGACTGCCGGCGGTGAGCTATTACGGCGCGCGCAACACCGCGTATCTTGAGCAGCCATTGAAAGCGCCGGTGATTTTCCAGTTCGGCGGCACGGACAAGACGATTCCACCCGAGGCGATCCAGAAACATCGCGATGCGTGGCCCGATGCGCCGGTGTACGTATACGAACATGCCGGACATGCGTTCAACCGCGATGTCGACCCGAGTCATTACGATGAAGCCGCCGCCAGGCTCGCATGGCAACGAACGCTGGCGTTTTTCGGCGAGCAGCTTGCGCAAGACGCGTGAGCACGGACAACGAGGCAGGCTTCGCGCTCGATCCGCGCCTCGTCGCGGAAACGGCTTTCGTCGCCGACTGGGGGCTGTCGCGCGTGCTGCTGATGGACGATGCGCGTTTTCCGTGGTTGATCCTGGTGCCGCGACGTGCCGCATTGGTCGAGTTGACTGATGTGCGCGACAGCGATCAACCCGCGCTGCTGCGGGAAATCGATCGCGCGATGGCGTTGCTGCGCGCGCTGGCGTCCTGCGAAAAACTCAACTTCGGCGCGCTCGGCAATATCGTCCGGCAACTGCATATGCACGTGGTCGCCCGCAGCGCCGGCGACGCCGCTTGGCCGGGGCCGGTCTGGGGCGCGGGTTCCACGCGGCATTACGAACCCGCGACGCGCGCGACATTGATCGAACGCCTGCGCTCACTGGATCCATACCGCCAGGCCGCCTCGCATAGAAGAGCGATGTGAGCGCGGACTTTGCCGCCGAGCCACTGGCCGAGGACACGCTGCTGCTGCGCTTCGGCAGGCGCGTCGACGCCGCGATCAATACGCGCGTGCACGATGCCGCGATGCGCTTGCGCGCGGCCAGCTTGCCGGATGTGACCGAGATCGCGCCGGCCTATGCAAGCTTGTTGCTGCGCTTCGATCCGATCGCGTGGACCGATGCGCGCGATCCCGACGAAGCGCCGCACGCACGTCTGCTCGCGGCGGTGCGGCAACTGTTGCGCGATACGCACTCCTTCCATAACGCCAACGCGACGCCTGCGCAGACCATCGAGATTCCGGTCTGCTACGGCGGCGACCTTGGCCGCGACCTTGAAGACATCGCGCAACATGCCGGATTCGATACCGCGCAGGTGGTCGCACGCCACACAGCAGCCGACTACACGGTGGCGATGCTGGGCTTCGCGCCGGGCTTTCCGTATCTGCTCGGTCTGGATCGCGCGCTGCGCGCGCCGCGCCGCGCGGCGCCGCGCATCCGTGTGCCGGCCGGCTCGGTGGCGATCGGCGGCGCGCAGACGGGCATATACCCGCGCGAATTGCCGGGCGGCTGGAACCTCATCGGTCGCACGCCGCTGGTGTTGTTCGACGTCGAACGCGAACCACCTTGCCTGCTCGCACCCGGCGACCGCGTGCGTTTCCGCGCAATCGATCCAGAAGAATTTGCGACGCTCGCAGCGCGGGCGCAATGACCATTGAAGTCGTCAAGTCCGGTTTATCGACCACGCCGCAGGATCTCGGCCGCGTCGGTTTCGCGCATCTCGGCGTCGGCCGCGCTGGCGCTTTCGACGTCCCCGCGCTGCGGATCGCCAACGCCTTGTGTGGCAATCTTCCCGACGCCTGCGCTCTCGAGATCACCCTGCTCGGCCCGACATTGCGCTTTCGTCATGATGCGCATATCGCGGTGGCCGGCGCGCCGCTGCCGGTGCATCTGGCCGGTGTCGAGCAAGCCATGTGGTCACCGTTGCGAGTTTGCGCCGGACAGACGCTCGTCCTCGGCGCAATGCGCGGGGGCTGTCGCACTTATCTCGCCGTGCGCGGCGGATTTGACTTCGAACCGGTACTCGGCAGCCGCGGCCTCGACGTCAATGCCGCGATCGGGCCGCTCGATGGGCGCGCGCTGCGTGCGGGCGATGCGGTGAAAATCGGGAGGACAGGAGCCGGGGGACAGGGGGCGAACAAGTATCGGAACGACCAGGGGAAAGCATTGCAAAATTGGAGCGTCGATCCGCGGCCGTGGTTCGATGGGGAGCCTCGACATCCCCTGCATCTGCTGCCGGGCAGGCATTTCGACAAGCTCGATGCGACATCGCACGAGGCATTGTTCGCGCAATCCTTCCAGGTCGCGAACGATTCCAATCGCGTCGGCGTACGCTTGGAAGGCCCGCGACTGGCGCTGTCCGAACCCATCGAAACAATCAGCGAGGGCTGTGTGGCCGGCACCTTGCAATTGCCGCCGTCGGGACACCCGATCGCGCTCGGCGTCGAACATCCCGTCAGCGGCGGTTATCCGCGCATCGGCCAGATCATCGCGGTCGATCTGCCGCACCTCGCGCAACGGCGGCCCGGCGATAGGCTACGCTTTGCGCCGCGCACACTGGACGAAGCCTTGCGCTTGTACGCCGAGCGCGAACGGCAATTGGGAAATCTGGAAGCGGCGATCGCTAAACGACTCGCGCACGACGCATGAAGACGATCGACCTCAACGCGGACCTCGGCGAATCGTTCGGCGCATGGCGCATGGGCGAGGACGCCGCGATGATGCCGCACATCAGCTCGGCGAATATCGCCTGCGGCTTCCACGCCGGCGATCCCGCGATCATGCGGCGCACCGTGGCGCTCGCGGTGAAACACGGCGCGGCAATCGGCGCGCATCCTTCTTTGCCGGATTTGCAAGGCTTCGGTCGACGCGAAACGCGCGTCACCCCGGATGAAACCTATGCGCTGACGCTGTATCAGATCGGCGCGTTGCACGCCTTCGCGCACGCGGCCGGCGCGCGGTTGCATCATGTCAAACCGCACGGCGCGTTGTACAACATGGCCGCGCGCGACCGGGGATTGGCCGATGCGATTGCGTGCGCGGCGCACGACTTCGACGCTCGGTTGATCCTCGTTGGGTTATCCGGCAGTGCGTTGATCGAAGCGGGACGCGATGCCGGCCTCGACGTAGCGCGCGAAGCGTTCTGCGACCGCCGTTATCGCGCCGATGGTTCGCTCGCGCCACGTTCCGAATCGGAATCCGTGATCGAGAACATCGATGTGGCGATCGAACAGGCCTTGTCGATCGCCACGCGCGACGAAGCTATCGCCATCGACGGAACGCGCGTGCCTATTGAAGCCGACACGCTGTGCGTGCACGGCGACCGCTCCAACGCGGGCGAATTCGCGCAACGCCTGCGCACCGCACTGGAAGGCGCAGGTCTGCGCGTCGCCGCCCGGGGGCCGCGCTGATGCACTGGCTGCCGCTGCTCGGCGTGCTGGTGGTCGTGGTTGGTTTTGCGCTGCGTTTCAACCCGGTGCCGGTGGTGGTCGCGGCCGGCGTGGTCAGTGGGTTCGCTGCCGGCAAATCACCGGGAGAAATCCTCACGCTGCTCGGCAACAGCTTTGTCTCCGAACGTGCGTTGCTGCTGTTCGCGCTGACGTTGCCGGCGATCGGCGTGCTGGAACGCGCGGGTCTGCGCGAACACGCGCGCAACTGGATCGCGGCGTTACGCGGACTCACCTTGTCGCGATTGCTGCTGGCGTACCTCGGTCTGCGCCAGATACTGTCGATGCTGGGTCTGACCAACGTGGCGGGCCAGGCGCAGACCGTACGTCCGCTGCTGGCGCCGATGGCGGAAGCCGCCGCGGAGAAACGCGGCGCGCCGCTCGGTCAGGATGAACGCAATGATGTGCGCGCGTTCTGCGCCGCCACCGACAACATCGGGCTGTTCTTCGGCGAGGATGTTTTCATCGCGCTGGGAGCGGTGCTGCTGATCCAGGGGTTCTATGCGCAACACGGCATCGTGCTGGAGCCCCTGCAGATCGCGTTGTGGGCGCTGCCGACCGCGATCGCCGCATTCGTGATCCACGGCGTGCGTATTGCGTTGTTCGCGCGGCGTGTCGCGTATCCGCCGCAGCCCGGGCAAGAACCGGGGGCGATCGATTGATGCTGCGCATCGAACATGTTTGATATAAGTCAGGCGTATTGGTTGCTGGCGATTTTTCTCGCCGGTTCGGCGCTCTTGAATCTGCGCGAGCGGCGCTGGAGCCATGCCGCGTTCTGGGCAGTGCTGGCCGCGCTGTTCGCGTGCGGCGACGTCATCCTCGCCGCGAGCAAATCGCATCACGACTTACCGGCGCAACTCGCGGGCGTCGGCGTGCTCGCGTTGGCGGCGTTGTCGCCGCGCATGCATCGCGGACACTTGCACGAACGCGATGAGCAAGCGCGCGAAACCGATGCGCGACGTCTGCGACATCGGTTGTTCCTGCCGGCGATCTTGATCCCGCTGGTGACGATGCTGGTCGCGCTGTTCGGCAACTGGGCCGTGTTCGACGGCGTGCGCCTGTTCGCGAAAACGCAAATGACGTTGACCGGGCTGGCACTGGCATGCGTGGCCGCTTTGACCGCCGCTTTGTGGGTGACAGGCGCGAAACCGCGCGCGGGCTTGATCGAGGGACGCCGCCTGCTCGACACGCTGGGCTGGGCCGCGCTGCTGCCATTGACGTTGGCCGCGCTCGGCGGCGTGTTCGCCGCGACCGGTGTGGGTGATGCGGTCGCAAGCCTGGTCCGCATGGCGATCCCGGTCGACAATGCGCTCGCCTGCATATTGGCGTACGGTTTCGGCATGGTGTTGTTCACCGTGATCATGGGCAATGCGTTCGCGGCGTTCCCGGTGTTGACCGCCGGCATCGGTCTGCCACTGCTGATCCATCTGCACGGCGCCAATCCCGCGATCCTGGGTTCGCTCGGCATGTTGACCGGCTATTGCGGCACGCTGTTCACGCCGATGGCGGCGAATTTCAATATCGTGCCGGTGGCGTTGCTGGAGTTGCCGAAGCAGTCGTCCGTGATCCGCGCGCAGTGGCCGACGGGCGCGGCGTTGCTGGTCGTCAATTTGGCACTGATGTATTTTCTGGTTTTCAGATGATGAAAGTGCCCGCCAAAACGATTTTACTGACCGGCTTTACCCCGTTCGCCGGCGAGACGATCAACCCGTCATGGCAAGCCGCGCGCGCTCTGGATGGAAAAATCATCGAAGGTCATCGCGTGGTCGCGGTCGAGTTGCCAACGACGTTTGACGGTACCCCTGCGTTATTGCGACGCGCCCTGCGTTCAACGAATCCGCGCGTCGCGATCGCTACGGGGCTGGCCGGTGGCCGCGAAGGCATCTCGCTGGAGCGCGTCGCGATCAACCTGATCGACGCGCGCATCCCCGACAACACTGGCGCGCAACCGGTGGATGCGCCGGTGGTGCGCAATGGGCCGGCCGCGTATTTCTCGACCCTGCCGATCAAGGCGGCGTTGCGCGAATTGCAAAAAGCCGGCATCAGTGCGCACGTCTCGCAGACCGCAGGCACTTATGTCTGCAATCAGGTTTTTTACACGCTGATGCACGCGACCAAGCGCCGCAAATCGCTGCGCGCGGGATTCGTGCACGTGCCGTATCTGCCGGAGCAGGCCGCGCGCCACAACGCACAGGGTATGCCGTTGGACGAGATGATTCGCGCATTGGAGATCATCGTGCGCGCCGCGTTGACCACGCGCGTCGATGCGCGTACGCACGCCGGCGCGGAATCGTGAGTTTGCGCCTGATGCAAACGGCGCACCGCAGCGCGATCATCCGGGTTTGCGACCAGATATGACCGGCACGTGCCAGACGGCATAGCCGGGCGGGGTTTCGATCGCCGCGATCATCGCATCGAAATCCGCCCGAACGTCCTCGCTGGCGCGTCCGCTGGCGATCGCCAACGGTTGCGTGTAACCGTCGCGCCACGCCTGCATGATCCCGGCGAAGATCGCGCGCGGTACGCGCAGGGTATCGACGATGACGTAATCCATTGCGATATTCTGGTAGTGCAATGCTTCCAGCAGCGATGGCGTGTGCCTACCGATACGCCCGTCGCAGCCGATGCCGGTCAGGAACGCGATCGCATTCAGGTTCCAGAAACGATCGGGATCGCTTAAGTCCGGCCGGTTGTTCCATGCCGGCATGTGCAGCATGCCGTAATCCTCCGACAACAGGTGCAGCCAGCCGCCGGGTTTGAGAACACGGGTGATTTCCTTCAGAACCACGGGAAAATCCGGCACCGCCTGCGACATGTGCCGGCACACGACCAGATCGAAACCGGCGTCGGCTTGATCGAGCGCGAACGCATCGCCCTGCTGGTAGTGGATCCGATCGGCGAAGGCGGCGTTGTCGCGGCGCGCCAAGGCAAGGTTAGAATCGAGGATGTCGATGCCGGTGATGCGGGCGCGCGGATAAAGCGCGGCAAGGCGGCGCGTGATCTCGCCGGTACCGCAGCCAAGATCGAGGATGCGCAGGTCACCGCCAAGATCGTAGCGATCGAACAGCCTGCGCTCCTGCGGCCAAATGGCTTGCGCCTGATGCGCCAGATTACGCACCATCGACTCATCGCCCATCTGATCGGCTTGCGGATTGCTCTCGCGACTCATGAGGTCATGCCGGAGTTGATGCGCACAACCGGACTGTTACTGTTTCTGATCGCCCTTGTCGCTTTTTTCGTTCACGTCCTCGACTGAGTTCATCAGGGTCAGTTTGCCCTTGTGCTCGACATAAGCGGTGAAGTGATAGTTCAATTGCAGACTGGCGAGGGTTTCCAGATGCGTGTTCTTGATCTTGGTATCCTCACCGTCCTTCAATAGCACGGTTTTGGGAAGCTGCTTCTGGTCGGCCAGATAGCGAAAGTGGCCGATCAGATCGTCGACGGTAAGCATCGCGCCGTCGAGGATGAACTGGCCGTCTTTCGCTGCCTGCAGCGTCACATCGTATTGAACCGGGACGTTGGCGACGGACTCGCCTGCGCCACGGACCCTGCCGTAACAGCCGGACAACAGGACGACCAGCGCCAGCATCGCGGCGCCGAGCAGGTGTTTGGG
>JBDTAJ010000064.1:0-2576 GCA_039924705.1 Rhodanobacteraceae bacterium | reverse complement strand
GTGCGTTCCACCACCAGCCGCGGCAGCGCGCAAGTCAACGTGACCTTCGACTGGGGCGCGGACATGAGTCGTGCATTTCTGGATGTCAACGCGGCGGTAGGCGAAATGCTGCCCGAATTGCCGCCCGACACCAAGGTCTCGACCTTGCGATTGGATCCGACCGTGTTCCCGATCCTCGCCTACAGCCTGCGTTCCAAAACGCTGTCGCCCACACAGTTGTACGACCTTGCTCAATATCAGTTGCGTCCGCTATTGACCGGCGTCACCGGCGTCGCGCGGGTGGATGTGCAGGGCGGCCAAGTCGAGGAGTACCACGTCGATGTCGATCCGGCCCGATTGCGCGCGCAGAATCTAACCATCGACGACGTGGTGCGCGCGGTATCGCGCGCAGCAGACATCCAGGCGCTGGGCCGTTTGTCTGATCACTACAAGCTGTTTCTGCTGCTCGCGGACAATCAACCGCAAAACGTAGCGGCGCTGCGCGACGTGGTGATGCGCGCCGGTGCCGGCGGCGTGGTGCGATTAGGCGACATCGCCACGGTCGCGCACGGCACGGTGCCGCAATGGATGCGGGTCACCGCCGACGGGCAGGACGCGGTGCTGATGCAGGTCTATCAGCAGCCCGCCGCCAACAGCGTGCAGATGGTCGGCGATGTCAAAGCGCGCCTCGACGGATACGGCGCGCAGTTGCCGAAAGGCGTCAAGATCGCGACCTGGTACGACCAATCGCAATTGGTTACCGCAGCGGCGTTGAGTGTGAGCGACGCGATCCTGATCGGCATCGCCTTGGCCGGCCTGGTGCTGTTCGTGTTCCTGCGCAATACCCGCGTGATCTTCGTCGCGATGCTGGTGGTGCCGGCGGTACTCGCGATCACCGTGCTGCTGCTTTCCGTGCTCGGCATGAGCTTCAACATGATGACGCTGGGCGGCATGGCCGCGGCGGTCGGGCTCATCATCGACGACGTGATCGTGATGCTCGAACACATCATGCGCCGGTTGCGCGAGGGCGGTGGCCATGTGCACGAACGCATCGCGGGTGCAGCATGGGAGTTCACCCGGCCACTGACCGGCTCGTCCGCCGCGACCATCGTCATTTTTCTGCCACTGGCGTTTCTGACCGGCGTGACCGGCGCATTTTTCAAGGCGCTGTCGCTGACGATGGCTAGCGCGCTGGTGATTTCTTATTTGCTGACCTGGGTCGCGGTGCCATTGTTGGCGGAACGGCTGATCGACGAACGCCACGCGGTTGAACATCCGCCCGGCAGGTTCACACAACGCTCGATGCGCTTTTACGAAGACGTGCTTCTGCGCGTACTGGAATGGCCGGCGCTGCTGCTGATCGGCGTGATCCCGCTGCTGCTGCTGGGCGTGATCGCCTACAAATCCGTGGGCTCGGGCTTCATGCCGAAAATGGACGAGGGCGGCTTCATCCTCGATTACATTTCCACGCCAGGCACCTCGCTCACCGAAACCAATCGGCTGTTGAACAAGGTCGAGACCATCATCCGCGCCAATCCTTACGTCGACACCTACTCCCGCCGCACCGGCCTGCAACTCGGTGGCGGCCTCACCGAAGCCAACACCGGAGACTTCTTCATTCGCCTCAAAGATTCCTCGCGCCCACCTATCGAAACCGTGATGGATGACATCCGCGGCAAGATCGAAACGCAGGTGCCTGGGTTGGAAATCGACACCGCGCAATTGATGGAAGACGAGATCGGCGATCTGGTGTCGGTGCCGCAACCGATCGAAATAAAATTGTACGGCGACAATCCGCAACAAACCAACGCCACCGCGAAAAGAATCGCTGCGCAGATCGCCAAGGTCAACGGCGTGGTTGGCGTTCGCAATGGTATCAATCCCGCCGGCGATGCGTTGCTGGTACAGGTGGATCCGGCCAAGGCCGCGCTCGCGGGCGTCGATCCGCAAAGCGTCGCCGATCAAGTCGCCGCAGCCGCGGCCGGTACCGTCGCCGCGCAATTGCCGGAGAGTCCGAAGATGGTTGGCGTGCGGGTATGGGTTCCGCCGTCGGCGCGCGCGCGCATCGAGCAGCTCGCTGCGCTGCCGATCAGCGACGGCGCAGGACACGTGTTCCCGCTATCACGCGTGGCCGTCCTGCACGTGCAGACTGGCCAGCCTGAGATCGATCGGGAGAATCTCAAGCGCATGGTCGCCGTCAACGCGCGCATCAGCGGGCGCGACCTGGGTTCGACCGCCGTCGATGTCAAGAAAATCCTCGAGCAGCCTAACGAATTGCCCAAGGGCATGTATTACGAACTCGGCGGCGTCTATCAGCAGCAGCAACAGGCGTTCAGGGGACTGACCATCGTGCTGATCGCCGCGATCGCGTTGGTGTTTGCGCTGCTGTTGTTCCTGTACGAAAGTTTCCGCGTCGCGCTGGTGGTGCTGGTGATGCCGCTGCTGGCGATCTGCGCGGTGTTCATCGGACTGTGGCTCACCGGCACCGAACTCAACATCTCGGCGATGATGGGCATGACCATGATCGTGGGCATCGTCACCGAAATTGCGATTTTCTATTTCTCCGAATTCGCCGACGTCAGTTCGCGGAACGAGAA
>JBDTAJ010000063.1:0-6958 GCA_039924705.1 Rhodanobacteraceae bacterium | reverse complement strand
GGCGTGCTGGCCGCGCATTTGGGCGTGTCCGAAACCGCGTTGGAAACGCGGGTGTTCCCCGACAGCGGCAAGGTTATGCCGGCCGAGAACCTGGTCGCGATAGCGCGCGCGGCGGCGTAGCAGTTTCGATCCATCCGTTCGCACGGGAAGCCACCTTGGCGGGTGCTTGACAGCCGCCCGGTGGCGCGGGACAGTGCGCGTGCGTTCCGTTCACTGCCTAGGGGAGTCACCCATGAGCGTTCCGCCGGAATCTGTCACGCCTCCACCGCCGCCGCCTTCCTATTCGCCATCGCCGCCACCCGCGTCCGGCAGCAGCGCCGATGATCGCAACCTCGCTTTGATCACCCACCTGTCCGGGATCATCTTCAGCTTCATTGTCCCGCTGATCGTGTGGCTGATACACAAGGACCGCACCGATAAGGCGTTCCTCAACGGCCAGGCCAAGGAAGCTCTGAACTTCCAGATCACCATCCTGATCGGCTATGTGATTTCGTGGATCCTGATATTTGTCTTCATCGGGATCCTGTTGTGGTGGCTGGTATGGATTGTCAATCTGATCTTCTGCATCCTCGCCGCGGTCGCGGTGAGCAAAGGCGAGAGCTACCGTTACCCGTTCGCGCTGCGCCTTATCAATTGAGCGTTCGCGACCGTGAAACATGAAAAAAGCGGGCCGCGAGGCCCGCTTTTTCTTTGCGATCATCCCTGATTGCGAGAGTCAAAAGCGACCATCCGCGGCCGCACCTCTCAACGATCGCGCTCCGCCACGTAGCGCGCCAATTCCGCCAATGGCGCGGCGCGTTCGCGCAAAGGCGACAGCGCGGCCAAGGCCTCGTCGGTCAATGCGCGCAAGCGCACGCGCGAGGCGTCCATGCCCAGCACGGAAGGAAACGTCGGTTTGGCGGCTGCGGCGTCCTTGCCCGACGTTTTGCCGATCACGTCCGCGTGACCTTCCACATCGAGCAGGTCGTCACGCACCTGGAAGGCCAAGCCGATGGCATGGCCGTAGCGATCCAACGCATCCATCGTGTCACCGTCATCACAACCCGCCGCCAGCGCACCCAGCCGCACGCCGGCGCGGATCAATGCGCCGGTCTTGTGCGCGTGCATGCGTTCCAGTTCATCGCGATCGAGGGTTTTACCGACCGCGGCCAGATCGAATGCCTGCCCGCCGGCCATGCCCTGCGCGCCGCAAGCGGCGCTAAGCACGCGCAACATTTCCACGCGTGTCGCCGTCTCGATTGACGGCGCGCAATCGGCGGCGAGAATCTCGAACGCCAGCGCCTGTAACGCATCGCCAGCGAGGATCGCGGTGGCTTCGCCGAAGGCGACGTGGCAGGTCGGTCGGCCGCGGCGCAAATCATCGTTGTCCATCGCCGGCAAGTCGTCGTGCACCAGCGAATACGCGTGGATCAGCTCGACCGCGCAAGCCGGCGCGTCCAGCGCGCGCTCGTCCGCGCCCAACGCCGTGCCGGTCGCGTACACCAGCAACGGACGCAAACGTTTGCCCGCGCCCAGCACGGCGTAGCGCATCGCGCCCACCAGCTCGCGCGGTTCGCTGGCGTCGGGCGGCAGCACGCGCGCCAGCGCCTCGTCCGCGCATGCGCTCCAGCTTTCGAGAAACAGGCTCGGCACATAGCTCCTACCCCCTTGAGTCAAGGGGTGGCGAACCCTTGCGGAGCAGAGTTCGCCGGGGGTTGTGGAGAAGCGAATTCGATTTTGGAAGCCGAGGTCTTCAAGAATATCGTCCGACTTCATGGATCGGCGGAATCAAACGGTTGTGCGCTGTCTGGATCCGTGGGGTCGAGCAGCAGCTTGACGCGCAGTTCCGCTTGTTCCAGCGCTGTCTGACAGTGGCGATAGAGCGCGATACCGCGTTCGAACGAGCGCAGCGATTCGTCCAGGCTCAATTCTCCGTTTTCCATCAGCGCGACCAGTCGCTCGAGTTCGTCGAGCGATTGCTCGAACTGCGCGATGGCGGGCGTTTCGCTGGATGGGGGGTGCGGCGCGGGAATGTTCTTGGGCATGCAGGCAACGATAGGGCAGTGGCGGGAACGAAGCAATGTGCTACGCGTTCCACTTGGGCCGAACGCCTACGCGCTCGAAATACGCCGCCCCGGCATCGCTCGACCAGCGATCGGCTACGGCGAGCAATACGTCGTCCTGGTAAATCATCGGGTAGCGTCCCCGCTGCCACGGCGGCACGCCAGCGTGCTGGAACAGATCGCGCAACTCGCGCGTATGCTTGTCGCCGGCTGGCTTGATGCGTTCGCCACTGCGACGCAGCCGCACGGTCAACGGTGGATCGAGGTTCGGCGGCGCGGCGTCCACGTCCGATGCATGCAGCGTCAAGGTACCACCCGCAGGCAACGAGAGTGGTGTGCCGTCCCACGCCGATTCCCATTCCACCGGCAATGGCGGCAATGGCGGCATCGCATAGAGCGCGCCACGCCAGACGTGCATCTCCGCACCCGGCCATGTCACGCACGGTACGCGATCGGCATGTGCCCCGTCGACCTGGCGTTTGAGTTCCGCGCATTGCGCCTGGGTCGGCGCGGGTATGCCGAGTGCATGCAGCCAGCATTCCAGCACGCCCATGCGCAACGTGTCGGGGAGTGCACTCCAGCCCGCGGCGTCCAATTGCCGCTCATCGCGGCGCAATCGTCTCAGCGACTCCTCGACCAGGACATCGATCTGCTCCGCCGCGTCGCGGCACAGCGCGGCCGAGTGCGCGATCGATGCGGCTGCCTGCGGCCAGTGCGCGATCAGACGCGGCAAGATTTCGTGACGCAAGTAATTACGGGAACGCAATGAATCGGCGTTGGACGGGTCTTCGATGAACGGGAGCGAATGGGCTTCGACGTAGGCTCGCAACGTCGCGCGCGGCGTCTCCAGCAGCGGCCGCCATAGAAATCCACCCACGAACGGCCGTAACGCGCGCATCCCACCTAGACCCTGCGGTCCCGCGCCGCGCAGCAATTTCAGCAACACGGTTTCAATTTGATCATCACGATGATGCGCGAGCACCACCCATTCATTGCCTTGCACTGCGCGCGTCAGAGCCTCGTAGCGTGCGCGTCGCGCGGCGGCTTCCAGCCCTTCGCGGCGCGAGACATCGACCACGACACGCAGCACGGTCAAAGGCACATCGATTGTCGAACAGAAACGCCCGCAGTGCTCGGCCCACTCCGCGCTGTCCGCATGCAGACCGTGATCGACATGCACCGCGCTCAGTCCCCGCGCGCGGGCTTGCGGCATACACGCCAAGGCATGCAGCAGCGCAGTCGAGTCCGCGCCGCCGCTGTAGGCAACGCATAACGCGCGACCGTACTCGTTGGTCGAAAGGCTTTTGATGAGATGGGCGATCAGATCCACGGAGCGATACGCGCCTTGATCCGTGTAATGTGCTGCTGCGTGATTTCGAACAATGACTCTTGCTAGCTTTCCGCGTACGCGCCGTACCTGCGCAATCGCTGATAACGCTGCTCGACCAGTTCGTCGGCCGGCAGCGGCTGCAGCGTATCCAGCTCGTTGATCAGCACGGCCTTCAGGCGTTTCGCCATCGCGGTTGGGTTGCGATGCGCACCGCCGGTGGGTTCGCGCACGATCTTGTCGATAAGGCCGAGCTCCTTCAGCCGCACGGCCGTGAGACCCAACGCTTCGGCGGCGTCGCGCGCGCGCTCGGCACTCTTCCACAGAATCGAGGCGCAGCCTTCAGGCGAGATCACGGAGTACGTCGAGTACTGCAGCATGATGGTGCGGTCGCCCACGCCGATCGCCAGCGCGCCGCCGGAGCCGCCTTCGCCGATCACGGTGCACACGATCGGCACGCGCAGTTCCGACATCCCCATAAGATTGCGCGCAATCGCCTCGCTCTGGCCGCGCTCCTCGGCGCCGACGCCGGGATACGCGCCAGGCGTGTCGATGAAAGTGAGTACCGGCAGCTTGAATCGCTCGGCCAATTTCATCAATCGAAGCGCCTTGCGATAGCCTTCCGGACGCGGCATCCCGAAATTGCGGCGCACTTTCGACTTGATGTCGCGGCCTTTCTGGTGGCCGATGATCATCACCGGGCGACCTTCGATGCGGCCGAGACCGCCTACGATTGCCGCATCGTCGGCATACATCCGGTCGCCCGCGAGCTCGTGGTATTCGCCGCAGATCACACTGATGTAATCGTTGGTGTACGGCCGCGCGGGATGGCGCGACAGTTGCGTGATCTGCCACGGCGTCAGGTTCTTGAAGATATCCGCGGTGCGTGTACGCAGCTTGTCGCGCAATTTGCCGACTTCTTCCTCGACATTGACCGAGGACCCTAGGCCCGCATGCGTCAACTCCTGGATCTTGGCATCCAGTTCCGCGATCGGTTTCTCGAAATCGAGGAAGCTGGGATTCATTTTGCCGGCTTTGGTTCAGATGACCGGGCAGTATAACCGGCAAACTCATTGCGCCATCGCGGGCCTGGCCAGCACCGGCGCCACGCCTTGCACGCCCGGCAATGCCGTCAGTTCGCGCAACAGGCCTGTGGTAACGCGCACGCGCCACTCTTCGCCCAACTCGATGTCCGCGCAGCCACGTGCATTGCGGTAGCCGGTCAGCAGCAACGGCGTGCCGCCACGGTGGCCGGCCAGCGCGTGTTTGAGCGACTGCACGAACGGCGCGCCGATGCCGTTGACACTGACCCGCAGCACGCGCGCGTTGGCCGCGCAGGCTTCGTCGAGCGTCCATACCCGACGCGCACGCAGTTGCAATTCGCCGCTGTAGTCGTCCATGGCCAGTCCTCCCTCGACCACCAGCAGCGCATCGCGCAGCAGGAGGCTCGCGTATTGCGCGAAGACCTCGCGGAAGAAACTCACCTCGACACGCCCGCTCCAGTCCTCGAGTTGCACGAACGCGCCGGCGTCTCCGCGGCGGCGTTGCAGCGTCACCATGCCCGCGACGATCCAGGGCGTTTCCGGCGAGCGGCGGAAGCGGTTGCCATCGTCTTCGCGACGCGGCGGCGGCTGCCAGCGCAGTGCGATTTCGCCGAGCGGGCAGGTCGCGATCTGCTTCAGCACGTCGCGCCAGGCATCGGTGGGATGGCCGGAGAGATAATGTCCGAGCGTGGCGCGCTCGCCGGCCAGCGTGCGCTCCAATGGCCACTCCGGTTCGTCGGCGACATGCACGGCCGGCGCCGAGGCGTTGGCAGCGGCACCGCCGAACATGTCGTTCTGACCGGCGGCACGGTCGCGCAGGTGTTGCTCTGCCGCGCGCGCGGCTTCCGGCAATTGCATCGTCAGGGTCGCGCGGTTGACCGCCAGCGAATCGAATGCGCCGGACAGGATCAGCGCTTCCAACACGCGCTTGTTGATCCTCGAAGGGTCGATGCGCGCGCAAAAGTCGGCGAGATCGCGGAACGCGCCGCCGCGTTGGCGATCGGCCACGACCGCCTCGCAGGCCGCGCGGCCCACGCCCTTGATTGCGCCCAAGCCGTAGCGGATCGAATCGTCGTCGATCGCGACGAAGCGATAATCCGATGTGTTGACGTCCGGTGACTTTACCCGCAATCCGCTCGCGCGGGCATCGGCGAGGAAGATCACGACCTTATCGGTGTTGTCCATGTCCGCCGACATGGTCGCGGCGATGAACAGCGCCGGATAATGCGCTTTCAGCCACGCGGTCTGGTAAGAGACCAGCGCATACGCTGCTGCGTGAGATTTGTTGAATCCGTAGCCGGCGAATTTTTCGATGTGATTGAAAATCGCATCGGCTTGCGCGCGAGTCAGGCCATTGTGCGCCGCGCCCTCGTGGAAAATGGCGCGTTGTTTTGCCATCTGGACGGCGTCTTTTTTTCCCATCGCCCGACGCAACAGATCGGCGGCGCCCAGCGTGTAGCCGCCGATCGCCTGCGCCATCTGCATGACCTGTTCCTGGTAGACCATGATGCCGTAGGTGTCGCGCAGCACAGGCTCTACGCGCGGGTCGGGATAGCTCACGGGTTCGCGGCCGTGCTTGCGCGCGACATAACTCGGGATCAGGTCCATCGGACCCGGGCGGTACAGCGCGCCGAGCGCGATGATGTCTTCGAAGCGATCAGGACGCGCTTCCTTGAGCAGACGTTGCATGCCGCCGCCTTCGAACTGGAACACCGCTACCGTGCGCGCTTCGCGGAACAGCGCGAACACGGCGGGTTCGTCCAACGGCAGCGCGCTGATGTCGAGCGGCGTTTCATCCGTGGCCGCACGCCGCGCGTTGATCGCCTTCACCGTCCAGTCGATGATGGTCAAGGTGCGCAAACCGAGGAAGTCGAACTTCACCAGGCCGACCACCTCGACGTCGTCCTTGTCGAACTGGGTCACGACGCCCGCGCCGCCGGCTTCGCAATACAGTGGCGTGAAATCGGTCAGCGGCGAGGGCGCGATCACCACACCGCCGGCATGCTTGCCGGCGTTGCGTGTCAGGTCCTCGAGTTTCAATGCCAGATCGATCAGCGCGCGCGCATCCTCGTCGGCGTCGTACAGATCGCAGAACTCGCGAACGACGCGGGAGGATTCCTTGCGTGTTTTTTCACTGCGGCCGAGCGCGTCGGCAAGCGTCAAATCCAGCGGCATTTTAGGGATCAGTTTGGCGATGCCGTCGACTTTCCCATAGGGCATGCCGAGCACGCGTCCGCAATCGCGCAACACTGCTTTCGCGGCCATCGTGCCGTAGGTGATGATCTGGCTGACCTGATCGCGGCCGTACTTGCGCGCAACGTAGTCGATGACCTCATCGCGGCGGTCCATGCAGAAATCGATGTCGAAGTCAGGCATCGACACGCGCTCGGGATTCAGGAAGCGCTCGAACAGCAGGTCGTACGGCAGCGGGTCGAGGTCGGTGATTCCAAGCGCCCATGCCACCAGCGAGCCCGCACCGGAACCACGCCCTGGACCAACTGGGATGCCGTGCTGCTTGGCCCAGTTGATGAAGTCGGCCACGATCA
>JBDTAJ010000062.1:0-7201 GCA_039924705.1 Rhodanobacteraceae bacterium | reverse complement strand
GCAATCGCGTGGTTACCGGCGCTGACCGCGGTGACACCGCGGTGCCGGGCATCGTCCGACAATGCCATCGCGTTCAACAGCACGCCGCGCGGCTTAAAGGTGCCGCCGTACTGGAACAGTTCCAGTTTCAGGAACACTTGCGTATTCGCGCCGGCGGCGGCTTCGATCGCGCGTCCGCGCCACTGCCACACCGGCGTTTCCCGCACGTGCTCGCCGAGGCGCTCGCGCGCGGCGCGGATGTCGTCGATGGTGGGAATGATGGTCATCGGAAAGCCTCAGAACCTGAAAAAATACGGCACCGCCATCAGCGCGGTGCCGATGACGAGCAGCAATGGCAAGTTGGAGACGAAGTAGGGATAGACCATCAGCGCCACGCCGCAGACCAGCGGCACGATCACGCCCTGACGCTTGCCATAGATGAAAAAGCCCAGCCCGATCGAGCCGAACAAAAGTCCCCACAGGATCGAGGCTTCACTGGACATCGCTTGGAAATGCGGCATGGAGACGTGACTATCGTTGCACGATTGCAATGTCAGCGGCCAATCGCGGTTCAACCCAAATTGCAAATTACGGGCTTCGATAGGTCGCGATCTGCCAAGTATTGCCCCATTGGTCCTCGACCATGCCGCGACGATCGCCATAAGGCGTGCCCAATGGTGCTTCGATCGAACTTGCGCCGGCCTCGATCGCGCGCCGATACGTTTCGTCGGCGTTCTCGACATAGACATACAGACAAGCGGGCATCGGCTCTCGGATTCCGGCGTCGCCGATCATGATCTTGGACTCGCCGATGCTCAGCACGGCGGGTATCCCCGGGCGGTAATCTCCGGTCGCTCCAAACACCTGTTTGACGAACGCGACCAATTGCTGCGCCCCTTTCGCCACGATGCGTGGCGTCACGGCATGCCAGCCTTCGGGTGTAAAGCGGGAGCGATCGTTAGCTTCTTTCATGGCTAGCCATCCTCGCCTGCAGGCTCCTACCAGAGCAAGCAATTACGACGCCTTCTTCTTCGCCAACCGCAACCACGTATCCACCACCGTGTCCGGATTGAGCGAGAGCGACTCGATGCCCTGATCCATCAGCCATTCGGCGAGATCCGGATGATCGCTCGGGCCCTGGCCGCAGATGCCGATGTATTTGCCCTTGGCGCGCGCGGACTTGATCGCCATCGACAAGAGTTTTTTCACCGCCGCGTTGCGTTCGTCGAACAGGTGCGCGATCACGCTCGAATCGCGATCCAGCCCCAGCGTCAACTGGGTCAAATCGTTGGAGCCGATCGAGAAGCCGTCGAAAATGTCGAGAAACTCGTCGGCCAAGAGCGCGTTGGACGGCAGTTCGCACATCATGATGATCTTGAGATCGTGCTCGCCGCGTTTGAGGCCGTTCTTCGCCAACACCTCGATGACCTTGTGCCCTTCGTCCAGCGTGCGCACGAACGGGATCATCACCCACACGTTGGCGAACCCCATCACCTCGCGCACTTTCTTGACCGCTTTGCATTCCAGCGCGAACGCCGCGGCGAAACTGTCGTCCACGTAACGCGACGCACCCCGGAAACCCAGCATCGGATTTTCTTCGTGCGGCTCGTAACGTGCGCCGCCCAGGAGATTTGCGTATTCGTTGGTCTTGAAATCGGAGAGACGCACGATCACCGGTTTGGGATTCACCGACGCCGCGATGGTGGCGATGCCTTCGGCGAGCCGATCGACATAGAACGACACCGGATCCGCGTAGCCCGCGATGCGTTCGTCGATTTTTTTCTTGATGTCGACGTCCTGCTGATCGTATTCAAGCAAAGCGCGCGGGTGCACGCCGATATGGCTGGCGATAATCATTTCCAGACGCGCAAGGCCGATGCCGGCGTTGGGCAACATCGCGAAGTCGAATGCGCGTTCCGGGTTGGCCACGTTCATCATGATTTTCAGCGGCGCCGGCGGCATGTCGCCCAGATCCGCCGTGGTCTTGTCGAACGACAACGCGCCCTCATAGATGAAACCGGTGTCGCCCTCGGCGCAGGACACCGTGATCTGCGCGCCGTCGGGTATTGTCTGCAACGCGTTGCCGGTGCCGCCCACCGCCGGCACGCCCAGCTCGCGCGCGATGATCGCGGCGTGGCAGGTGCGGCCGCCGCGGTTGGTGACGATCGCCGCGGCGCGTTTCATGATCGGTTCCCAGTCGGGATCGGTCATGTCCGCGATCAGCACGTCGCCCTTCTTGAAGGTGCTCATCTGCGCGATGGACTTGACCACGCGCGCGGCCCCCGCGCCGATCTTCTGGCCGATCGCACGGCCCTCGCACAACACCTTGCCGCGTTCGTTGAGCGCAAAGCGTTCCAACGTGGTCGCCGAACCGCGCGACTTCACCGTTTCCGGCCGCGCCTGCACGATGTAGAGCTTGCCGGTCACGCCGTCCTTGGCCCATTCGATGTCCATCGGTCGGTCGTAATGCTTTTCGATGGTGAGCGCCTGGCGCGCGAGTTCCTGCACGTCCTCGTCGCTGAGACAAAACGCGTTGCGCTGTTCGGTTGGCGTTTCCTCGATGCGCACGCGCTCGCCGGGTTGATCGGAATACACCATGCGTTGCTGCTTGCTGCCGAGCTGGCGGCGCAGGATTGCGGGCTTGCCATCGCGCAAGGTTGGTTTGTAGACGTAGAACTCGTCGGGGTTTACCGCGCCCTGCACGACCATTTCGCCGAGGCCATAACTTCCCGTGATAAACACTACATCGCGGAAACCCGATTCGGTGTCGAGCGTGAACAGCACGCCCGACGCGCCGACATCGGAGCGCACCATCAATTGCACGCCGGCGGACAGGAACACGTCCTCGTGCTTGTAGCCCTGGTGCACGCGGTACGCGATCGCGCGATCGTTGTACAAGGATGCAAAAACTTCCTTGACCTTGTGCAGTACGTCGTCGATGCCAACGACGTTCAAAAAGGTTTCTTGCTGGCCGGCGAAGCTGGCATCAGGCATGTCCTCGGCGGTGGCGGACGACCTGACCGCAACCGCGATGTCGTCGGCGCCAGCACCCTTGCAAAGTTTTGCGTAGGCGCCTCGGATTGCTTTTTCCAAATCATCCGGTAACAGCGTTTCCGCGATCCACCCGCGGATGTCCTTGCCGGCGGCGGCGAGCGAATCGACGTTATCAACGTCGAGACCATTCATGCGTTCCAGGATGCGCTGATCGAGTCTGGTATCGTGCAGGTGTTCGCGGAAGGCTTCCGCAGTAGTGGCGAAGCCGCCAGGCACCGACACGCCGAGATCCGCGAGCCGGCCGATCATTTCGCCCAGCGAGGAATTCTTGCCGCCGACCTTGTCGTGATCGGCCATGCGCAGTTTGTCGAGCCATAAGATGAGATTCGACACGATGAAGCTCCTATCTTGAGGTTCTGCATGCCGGTTCATTTTCCCACAACCTCCTCCGCGCGAACGCGGATTGCCCCTTTACTAAAGGGGACAGGTGAAGCAGGCAAATTGACGACGTAAAGCCCCTCATTTTCGCGGGGGCAGGGCGGCGAGACAAGCGCGAGCTAAACTCACGATCCGCACGGAGCCAACGCATGAGCGAACGCAAGACCGTTTTTTTCGTCTCCGACTCCACCGGCATCACCGCGGAAACGATCGGCAATTCGATGCTGGCGCAGTTCGAGGGCGTCAAGTTCGACGGTCATCGTATCGCGTTCGTCGACAACGCCGACAAGGCGCGGGCCGCGGCGCTGCGCATCAAAACGGTGTATGCGCAGAACGGCGATCGCCCGATCGTGATCAACACCGTGGTCGAACCCGCGCTGTGCGAGATCATCGCCGAAAGCGGCGCGTTGATGATCGACGTGCTGGCGCCGTTCGTCGGCACCCTGGAACTGGAACTGGGCACGCGGCGTTCCGGCGCGGTCAACCGTTCGCATGGCATGGTCGATTTCGCGCAATACGAGGCGCGCATCAACGCGACCAACTATGCTTTGGCGCACGACGACGGCATCGGCGTCGATTACGCCGAAGCGGAAGTGGTTCTGGTCGGCGTGTCGCGGGTAGGCAAGACGCCGACATGCCTCTATATGGCGCTGCACTACGGGATCAAGGCGGCGAATTATCCGCTGACCGAGGAAGACCTGGAACGCGAAGCGTTGCCGGCGCGGCTGCGCATCTGCCGCGATCGTCTGTACGGATTGACCATCGACCCGGCGCGTCTTGCGCAGGTGCGCGAAGCGCGCCGGCCCGGCAGCAAGTACGCCAAGCTCGAACAGTGCAAGCGCGAACTCGTGCTCGCCGATCAGATGTTCCGCCGCGAGCATCTGCCGTCGCTCAACACCACGCACACCTCGATCGAGGAGATCGCCAGCAAGATCCTGGCGCATCTGGGCATCGAACGGCATATGTTTTAAGCGGCGAACCCTCTCCCTCCGGGGTGAGCCTGCGCGCTTAGCCGATGCCTTGAATGGCATCGGCTGCGCTGGCGAACGCCTTGGTCAAGGATGACCAAGGCCGGGTCTCTTAGCGAGGCAGGATGTCGAGCTTAGAGAGGGGCAGGGGTGAGGGTACGAATCTTGCGTACGTCGACCAAGAATCGAACCCTCATCCGGCGCTGCGCGCCACCTTCTTCCGTAGGGAGAAGTATTTTTTTTGCGCCCACAAAAAACGCGCGGGGCTTCCCGCGCGCAGATGTATACCGTGAACCCTTCCGACGAAAAATACAAGACGTGCGCGATCGATTTCATGCGCTAAGATCGGCCCATGCAAAGCACGCTACGCCTTCGACCGGCAACCACACATCGCACGCCCGCCAGCGCGTTGCTGCCGGGCCGCTTCGCGTATCTGATGGGCCTGTACGCGGAGAATCACACGCGCCTGACACGATTGTTTGCGCCGCAGCGGCTGCAGGTCGGCGTATACCGTTCCTGCATCGACGACGGTCTTGACCTGCAATTGACGGTGCAGGAACGTCACCCGTACACCATCGAAATCGGCTTGAGCTACGCGATCCTCGACGCGCACACCGGCCGGCCCGCGCCATCCGCGCAACTGCGCATGTATCTCGACGCGCGGACCACCGAAGCGCTGCATTGCGAGCCCGGCCGCGACCTGTGGCAGGTGTTGGGGCCGTTCGCGCCCGCGCGCAACGTGCTCACGCATCGGTTGCGTATGAACTCCTTCCTGAACCGTTGGCTGGAATACCTAGCCGAGCAGGGCCATTGCCTGGGCGCGCTGGAACGCGCTGTGCCGGCGGCGGTTTGAAACCCGTATCCATCGTCGATCGAGCAACGGAGATGCATCATGGCTGCGAAGAAAGCCGCAAAGAAAACGACCCGGAAGACCACCACGAAGAAATCGGCGAAGAAATCGTCCGGCAAGAAGTTCATCCAGGGCGCGGTCGAGAAACCCGGCGCGCTGCACAAGCAACTGGGCGTGCCGAAAGGCCAGAAGATTCCGGCGAAGAAACTCGCCAAGGCCGCCAAGGCGCCGGGCAAACTCGGCGCGCGCGCGCGGCTGGCGCAGACGCTGAAGAAACTTGGCAAGAAAAAGAAGAAGTGATCGACGCGATGTGTTGAAGCCGCTGGATCAGCGGCTGCGCGACGGATCGCGCGCAATTCGCTGGCAAGCGAACAGCATCTGCAGGAACGGTCGGCGGATGCCGGTTTCCTTGTGCGCGGTGATGCTGCCGTCGCGGATGGAATCGGCCCAGCGGTGCAACGCCTGCGCGTGCGCGAGCGGAATCGGCGCGACGGCCAGCCGTTTATCGACCACACGTTTGTTAAGCAGCGGTTCGCGAAGCATCCCCATGCATGCGACTTTGCGGGACGAACGCGCGGCTGGCAAGCATTGTCCTACATTTCAGGCCTTGCTCAGCGGCAGGTACAGCGTGCGCGCGGCTCGCGCGGTTTCGCGGAAACCAAAGGCGCGGTAGAACGCGGCGGCGCGGTCGTCGAGTGCGTCCACCAGCAATACGCGCACACCGATCTGGCCGCGCAACTGCACGCCGCAATTCATCGCATGGCCCAGCAGCAGCCTGCCGTAACCTTTGCGGCGTTCCTCGCCCGAGACGGCCAGCCTGGCGATGCGCACGGCGGGCACTGGATGGCGGGACAGACGTTTGCGATCCGCGAGTTGCAGCTCCTGCAAGTTCATCTGCCCGGCCGCCAGGCTGCAGTAGCCGAGGACACGCGCGGCATCGTCGTCGTCGACCAGCACATGCGTGGTGGCGATGCCGTCGCGCTGGTGTTGCTCGGCCTGCTCGGGTAGATAGACGTCTAACGCCGGCTCGCCGCTGGAGAAGCCTGCACGGTCGTGCTGCCGGGTGTCCAGCAACGTGAAACGCAATGCCACGTCAGCGGATCAGCTTGGCTGCGTCGGCCATCGCCTTCTTCAGACGCGCATTGGGTTTGAACGGCTTGTCCAGCGCGGCCAGGAAGCGGCGCGATTCCGCCACGGACAGCGTGACGGTCAGTTCGGCTGCCATCACGGTTTCGGCCTCGCGCAGCACGGCGTCGCGCACGAAGGTCGACACCGGCACGCCGCGCAGACCGGCGGCGCGGCTGATGCGGGTCTTGTCGGCGGGGTTGAGGCGCAGATCGAGTCGGGCGGCGGCAATTGTCATGGCGGGTTCCTCCATCGTGTACGGGATTTTACCGTACAGATTGCCGCTGCACAATAGCGCACTGCATGGTTGGCGTCGAATCAATAGACAAAAAAAGCCCGCGCGCGGCGGGCTTATTTGATTCCGATTTCGATTTCTTGGATTGGCGGAGCGGACGGGACTCGAACCCGCGACCTCCGGCGTGACAGGCCAGCATTCTAACCAGCTGAACTACCGCTCCGTGATCCAAAAAATCGAATTGCGATTGTGCAACATTCCAGCGCGTTCCAACAGCGGCCACCACTTGCAATGCATTGCGGATGGCGTCCCCACGGGGATTCGAACCCCGGTCGCCACCGTGAAAGGGTGGTGTCCTAGGCCTCTAGACGATGGGGACAGCGGGGAAAGTGGTGGAGCCAGCCGGGATCGAACCGGCGACCTCTACAATGCCATTGTAGCGCTCTCCCAGCTGAGCTATGGCCCCACGCCGCGAACGCGCAAGAATAAAGTGACGCGGGGTGAGCGTCAAGGCAAGGCATTACGGGAGGCGCATGCATAGCATCGGCTTTATCCGGGATCTGGCTTTCGTGATGCTCGCCGCGGGCGTGATCACGGTGCTGTTCCATCGCT
>JBDTAJ010000061.1:0-14992 GCA_039924705.1 Rhodanobacteraceae bacterium | reverse complement strand
GCGAGTTGGAAAGCACCCGCACCCGCCGCGGAATTGCCGCGGCAGCCATCGCCGGCGGCGCACGCACCGATTCGCAAGCCGCCGAAGCCGCGCGCGCCCAAGCCCAAGGCAATCAGTCACGAACAGGCCGTCGCCAATCTGCAGGCGTTGCTGGAAGCAAAAAAGCGCCGCGAACGCGAGGGGCCGAGTTGGCCCGCGCCGAATCCGCATACCGGCCACCACGACGAGGCATCGCAAGAGCAGGGCGCCGGGTCGCAAGCTACACAGGTCAGCCAGGAAGCAGTGTACGGTCATACCTTGACGCATAATCGGGGCAGTTGAGCCGCTTCGAGCGGACGGCGGCGCTACGCGACATGCCGCGCCATCAAGGTGCGCGGGCGTTTTCCCCTAAGCAAATAATAAGAAAACTCTTCAGTTCACATTTAATCGTGTAGTGGGAGACTGCGCCCGTGCTCCGACGTCTTGTGTGTGTTCGGAGCGTTTCCGGGAGAATGAAATGCAAGCCCAACGTTCGCGTTTGCGCAACAAACTGATGCTGGTGTCCGCACTAATGACGGCCGGACTGGTTGTGGCCCCTGGCGCATTCGCGCGGCAGCACGACTATCGTGGCTACAGCAGTTACGGATACGGAAATTCCGGTTACAACCACGGTTGGCGCGATCATGATCGCGGTGGCAACGTTGTCGGCGCACTGGTGGCAGGTGCATTGGTGGGTGGATTGATCGTCAACGCCATCGATCATTCGCACGACCAATACCGCCAGACCTACTACGCGCCACCCCCGCAGCCCTATTACGGCGACGGTTATGGCTACAGCTCGTATGGCAACGGCGGCTATTACGACAACGGCTACAACAACGGGTATTCCAACGGCGGATATTCCAACGGCTACAACAACGGATATTCCAACGGCGGCGACATGTATTACGGCAACGGCGGTTATGCGCCGGGCTCACGGGACGATGACGGTTACTGATTCGTCGACCCTCTCGATGCAACCCCGAGCCCGGCATTCGCCGGGCTCTTTTTTTGATATGCGTGTTATGCGCGTTGCGGAATCGCGTTTGCCTTGCGCTTCCGCCACAAGTAGATCGGCACACCGGCCAGCAGCAACACCGCGCTCCAGATCAGGCTCTCGCCACCGGTGCCGATCAATGCCCACAGGCTGAAGACCAAGGCGAGCAGCGCGATCAGGATTTGCACTGTGGCGCGAATCGGTGAGCGTCGCGGCTCGTGCAACCTCAGCGCCGCAGCGCTGCATACCAGATAGGGCAACAGCGCGGTCGCTGTCGACAGCAGGATCGCGAAAGTAAATAACGCCACCAGATGTTTCTGAAAATTGGCCAGTACCAGCAGGCTGGACAGCACGCTGCTGATTAGCAAGGCGGCGAACGGCGTGCCGCGCGCATCGCAACGCGTAAACGCGGCCGGGAACAGTCCGTCATCGGCCATCGCCAGCCCGACTTGGCCTTGCATCAAGGTCCAGCCGTTGAGCGCGCCGAAACAGGAGATCGCCGCGACGACCGCCAGCACCGCACCGGCGGCCGGTCCCCACAAGTGTGACGCCGCGTCGGCGAACGGCGCGCCGGATGCCGCCAATTTGGCCGCGGGCAACAAGCCGATCACAGCCATGCAGGCGACCACGGTGGCGACGCCGGCGAGCGCGGTGCCGATCAGGGTGGCGCGCGGAATCGTGCGGCGTGGGTCGCGGATGTCGGCGCCGGCAACCGTTGCGCATTCCACGCCGAGGAAGGCCCACACGGTCAACGCGACCGTGGTGGTGGTCACGCCGGTCAATCCCAGTCCGCTGCGATTGAACGGATGCCACTGCGCCGGTTGAAAATAGATCACGCCGGCTGCCGCGATCAGAAATAGCGGCAGGAATTTCAGCACGGTCGTCACCAGTTGCACATGTCCCGCGCTGCGCGCGCCGCGCAAGTTGGTGAACGTGCACAGGCACAACGCGGCGATTGCGATCAGTGCATCGCGGATCGGACTCGCCGTGTGCGCCGGCAGCAACGAACCGAAATAACCGGCGAAAGCAACCGCGATCGCGGCGTTGCCGCAGGCATTGGAAATCCAGTAACTCCATGCCACGCCGAAACCGGTGGCGTCGCCGAATGCCATGCGTGCATATGCATACGGGCCACCGCGCGCGGGTCGTTCCAGACCGAGTCGCGCGAACACCAATGCAAGCAGCAACATGCCGCCGAGGCTGACGCCCCAGCCGAGCAGCGCTGCGCCGCCGTAAGGCGCCAACACCGAGGGCAGCAGGAACAGGCCGGAGCCGATCATGTTGCCGATCACCAGCGCGGTGGCCATCCACAATCCCAGCGCTTGGCGTTGCGGAATCGGGACAGACGCGGCGATAGTGACTGGTGTGTTCAAGGCACGGCCCGATACGCCTCGCGCAGCAACTCCTGGAAGTGATGCACGCCATTCTCACGCAGCGGATTCAGCCGTCCGGCGGCATATGAGCCCGACGCCAGCCCGCGTTGCACGCGTTCGCACATATCAATGTCCTCGCGCTGTACCAGATCGCTGAAGGCATGGTCCTGCGCATGCCGTGCGTCGATGTCGCGCACGTCCGGCGGATAGAAATAATCGAACACGATCCTGCAGTGATCGCCATCCTGCGGCAACACGCGGTTGGTCTGCATCCGCCCGGGCATCAGGTTCAACATCGTGTTCGGCCAGATGAACCAGTACAGCGCCTCACCACTGCCGTACAGCGCATCGCCGCTGTCAAGCGGACTGCGCTGCAACGAATGCCAACGCGAGGTTTCGACCACGTAGTCGCGGTAATCCAGCATCCGGTTGAGCTGCGGATGGATATGCGGAACGTGATAGCCCTCCAGATAATTGTCGGTATAGGTTTTCCAGTTGCAGGCGAGATCGTATTCGACGCGGCAATGGAAAACGTATTGGTCGATCGCGCGATCGCCGATCCGCGCATCGATGCCTTCGAGCCATTCGTCCAGCGGCGGCACATCGGCATCCAATGCGGCGAAGACCAGTCCGCGCCATTCGGCCACACGCGCCTGCGGCAGGCGGATCGTGGTGACATCGAACCTGGCCGCGCCTGACATTTCCGGTGCACTCGACAACTGCCCGTCGAGCGCGTAAGTCCAGCCGTGGTAATGACAGCGCAAACGTTTCGCGCCATGGCCGTCGCACAACGCCAAGGGACCTGCACGGTGCCGGCAAACATTGTGCAACGCACGCAGCGCACCATCTTCGTCGCGCACCAGCAGCAGCGGCACACCGGCGATTTCGCCGACGACATGATCGCCGGTCCGCGCGAGTTGCGCGGTGTGCGCGAGCAATTGCCAACTTTTCGCGAATACCGCTTGGCGATCCCGCGCATCGCTCTCCTTGCCCGTGTAGAAACGCGCGGGCAGGGCGTAAGCGTGGTCGAGTGGTTGCGGCGCTAGATCGACGTTTCCGAAAACGTTCGGCATGGCGGCCCCCAAAGCCCGCGCAGTATCGGTCACCCCCCGTTCAAAGGGAAATGCCTGGATCAAGCGAATTGCCGTAAAGCCGCGATCACCGCGCAGGCATCTCCATACCACTTGGCCGCGCGGTCGAGATAATTACCGGTGCTGCGCAAATGCCAGCGATTGGCGAACTTGCGCGATCCGGATGCGTCGTAAACACCGCCGGCATTGTAGGTCGCGGCGGTCAGGATCGGATCGCCGCCGCTCTCCACCCGGTTGTTGCGCATCACGAGTACGCCGAGGGGAATATTGAGGTCGGGACGGTAGCCGGGAATATCCTCCGGCGGCGCGGCGGGACGAATGCGATAGGCTGGAAACGCGGCTATCGGATCGATGTTCCATCCCTGATCGCGGATCAAGGCACGCGCGTTGCTGGCCAGAATCTGCATCGGCCCGCGCTGTAATCGCCGCGAAACGGCGGCGGCGCCGTCGTGCACCGTGACGCCCGGTTCCCAATGAAACGTCGTGGGTACGGTATAACCGCTGGCACGGAACGAGGCGGTTTCGTTGGCGATGATCATCGCGATTAATTCCGGCGCGATGCCCGATTCGATCGAACGCACGATCAGGAGCGGCGCGAACAGTGTGCAGATCGCGCGGCAGGTGAACGGTTCGCCGGGTGTGCGTTGCGGCGCGGAACAGCCGTCGACATAAATGCCGTTCGCGTCGTAAGACCAGCCGGTGCCTTGGTAACGGTTGTGCGGCGCACCCGACCCGGGGTGCGGCGTGTCGCGCCAACTTGGAATGACGGACGGAGCCGATGACACGACGCGATCCTACGCCCGGATCGATATGGCTGGCATCCTCACATTTGCTGAACGCCGTCCTTGCTTCACTGAGAGCATCGCGCCCCGTCTCCCGCGCCAATGATCCAGGAAATCAAGAGCATGGCTTCCGTGCAGTCCGTCAATATCGCAACGGCCCTTAATGCGTCGGCGCAGCCTGATCACCTGTCGCGTTACCGCCACGTGCGCGCGGCGGCGACCGCGCTGTGCGCGACGCTGCAACCGGAAGATACCGCGGTGCAATCGATGCCGGATGCGAGTCCGGTCAAATGGCATCTGGCGCACACGACCTGGTTTTTCGAGCGATTCCTGCTGGGCCAGGAAGCTTCGTACCGTCCGTTGCATCCGGAATGGGATTTTCTTTTCAATTCCTATTATCAGTCGATCGGCCCGATGCTCGCTCGCCCGCAACGCGGCCTGCTGTCACGCCCCTCGCTGGGCGAAATCATGGATTACCGTCGCTGCATCGACGAGCGAATGGATAAATGGCTGGCGGATCGCGAGGACGCCCCGGAACTGGCAGCGCTGCTCGAACTCGGTTTGAACCACGAACAACAGCATCAGGAATTGCTGTTGACCGACATCAAGCATTTGTTTTCGCTGAATCCGTTGCAACCGGTGTTCCGCGAGCGTGCATCGCCGCCGCAAAAAAACGGATCGGTCCCGTTGCGTTTCCTGCAGGGCCGCGAAGGCATCGCGCAGATCGGTCATGCCGGCGATGGCTTCGCCTTCGACAACGAAACCCCACTGCATCGCGTGTTGTTGTATCCGCACGCGCTGGCCAACCGCGCGGTGACGAATGTCGAATATCGCCAGTTCATCCAGGATGGCGGTTATCGCACGCCGACGCTGTGGCTGGCGGATGGCTGGGCTGCCGTGCAAGCGCAGGATTGGTGCCGACCGCTATATTGGTCGCAGGATTTGCAAACCGAATTCACGTTGGCCGGGACACTTCAGATCGATTCGCACGCGCCGGTGTGTCACGTCGGCTTTTACGAAGCCGACGCCTTCGCGCGCTGGGCCGGTGCGCGTTTGCCCACCGAGGCCGAGTGGGAAAGCGCCGCGCAGGATGGTGCAGTCGACGGAAACTTCGCCGACAGCGGCGCGCTGCGTGCGTTGCCCGCGCATGGCGATGTCGGTTCGACACTGCAACTGTACGGCGATGTGTGGGAGTGGACGGGTAGCCCCTACATCGGCTATCCGGGCTACCGGCCGCTCTCGGGCGCGCTGGGGGAATACAACGGCAAGTTCATGTGCGGGCAGTGGGTGTTGCGGGGCGGTTCCTGCGCGACTGCGGCAAATCACATGCGCGCGAGTTATCGCAATTTCTTCCCGCCTGCGGCGCGCTGGCAGTTCGCCGGCATCCGCCTGTGCAAGGACGCATGACAAGGACACATGAGATGAAACGCGCATTGCAAACCGCGCCGCTGCGGGATCATCGTCCCGGCCGCGACGAAATCCTCGACGACGTGCTGGCGGGATTGCGCCGCGCGCCAAAACGATTGCCGTCGAAATATTTCTACGACGCGCGCGGCTCACAATTGTTCGAGCGCATCTGCGAGCAGCCAGAATACACCTTGATGCGCGACGAACTGGCGATCATGCGCGCCCGCGCGGACGAGATCGCGGCGGTGGTCGGGCCGGATGCGCTGGTGGTTGAGTACGGTAGCGGCAGCGGCTTAAAAACCCGTCTGCTGCTGGAACATTTGCGAACGCCGGTGGCGTATGTGCCGGTGGAGATTTCGCGCAGCGCGCTCACGGCCAGCGTCCAGGCATTGCGCCGCGATTTTCCGGGGATTGAAATGCTTCCGGTGTGCGCGGATTTCACCCGGTCGGTCGCGTTGCCGCGACCTGCGCGGCGCGCGCGCCGTACGCTCGTGTACTTTCCGGGTTCCACCATCGGCAATTTCGAAACACGCGAGGCGGCGCAATTGCTGCGACAAATGCGCGCGGAGATGGGGCGCGACGGCGCGGCGCTGATCGGCGTGGATCTGCAAAAGGATCCCGCCACGTTGGAAGCCGCCTACAACGATGCCGCCGGCGTCACCGCTGAATTCACCTTGAACATGCTGGTGCGATTCAATCGCGAGCTAGGCACGGATTTTGATCTCGCCACTTTCCGCCATCGCGCGCGCTGGAATCCGCTGGCCGGGCGCATCGAGACGCATATCGTCAGCAAGGTCGAGCAAACGGTCCGCGTCGACGGCGAGACATTCCGCTTCGACGCGGGCGAAACCATGCTGGTCGAATACAGCGGCAAATATTCGCTGGAGGCATTCGCAAGGCTCGCGGAACATGCGGGCTTGCGCGTGGCCAGAGTCTGGACCGACGAGGCGCGTCGTTTTAGCGTGCAGTTGCTGGGATGCATCTGAAGGATTAAAGCTGGCGGCGGACCGAATCCGCCTTCCTCGTGCATTTTTCGCATTGAACGGAATTCGATTCGCGATCGTACAATCAGGATATGGCAGGCTCCATCAAACCCGTTGACGCGCTTTTCCGGATCCGCTACGAGGATCGCGGGGACTATCTGTGCGCCGAGGTGGACGGGCCAGAGGACAACTTCGATGTCTGCGTGGCGTGCTGGAAATCGCTCGCCACCGAATGCGAACGCCGTGGCACACGCCAATTGCTGGTCATCGACCGCTTGCAGGGCGACCCGTTGCCGCCCGACGAGATGGATCGGTTGGTCGGCATCCTGCTGGGGACCTTCCTCAAGCATGTCCGGATCGCCTTCCACGAGCCGGTGAGCGCGCATCTTCCGTTGGTTGAACACGCCGAACTGAGCGCCCGCGAGGCCGGTTTCACCGCACGGGTGTTCGCCGACGAGCACGAAGCGGTGTTGTGGTTGCGCTACGGCGTGGATGAGGCAGTCGATCCGTGAAAGTCTGAGCAAGCATTCATCGTGAAGCGTTTCCCAGTCGGCATCCTGCCTTCTCCTCCGTTGCGGCACGCGATGCCATTACTTGCGCTGTCCTTGGCGCTCGCCCTCCGGGCCAGCTTCGCTGTCCGACGCGTATTCCAGACACGCGGGCGTCAAGGTATCGCATGAGCGCAGCAACGTCGACCCGTGCATTCCGGCACGCCCGTTGCCGCGCGTTTCTGGTTAATCTGCGCGATCTCATGACGAAGGGGTGAGCATATGCGCGCAGCCTTGAATGGAGTCGTGCTCGGCGCATTGACACTGTGCGGCGCAGCGTCGGCGCAAGTCGACAGCACCTATGCGCGCGATCCGCAGCAGCCGGTCGATCAGGCCTACACCGCCAAGATCGGGCAATACACCACCGATCCTTCATTCGATTCGCCGCTGACCGATTATCTGCCGGCGTCCAATACAGTGCCGACACCGCAAAAAGCGCTGGGCGACATCGCCGGCGCGCCCAACATGCTGCCGTACGCGGAAGACGTGCACCGCTACTTTCGGATGCTGGCCGCGGCCAGTCCGCGCGTAAAGGTATTCAGCATCGGCAAAACTGAAGAAGGACGCGAGATGATCGCGGTCGCGATCGCCGACGAATCGTTGATCGCGCAGCTCGACGCCGACAAGGCGCGACTCGCGCAACTGGCCGACCCGCGCACACTCGGCATGGACGACACGAAAGCCGCGGCGATCATCCAGCAAACCACGCCGGTCTATTACATCACCGGCACCATCCATTCGACCGAAACCGGCGCGCCGACCGCGCTGATGGAACTGGCCTATCGCCTTGCCGTCGACGATGCACCGTACATCAAGTACATCCGAAGCCATGTCATCACCTTGATCACGCCCGTCGTGGAGGTCGATGGACGCGACCGCATGGTGGATCTGTACCGCTGGCATCGCGCGCACCTGGGCGAGCAGTATCCGCCGCTGATGTACTGGGGCCATTACGTCGCGCACGACAATAACCGCGACGCGATGGCGATGACCTTGAATCTGACCCGCAACGTGGCCGACACCTACATCGGCTGGCATGCGCAGGTGCTGCACGACCTGCACGAGTCGGTGCCGTTCCTGTACGACAACACGGTCGGCGACGGCCCCTACAACGCCTGGATCGATCCGATATTGAACGGCGAATGGCAACAACTCGGCTGGAACAACGTCGAGCAGATGACCAAGTTCGAAATGCCGGGCGTGTTCACCCACGGCGATTTCGATACCTGGAGCCCCAGCTATCTCATGTTCATCGCGGCGATGCACAACGGCATCAGTCGCCTCTATGAAACCTTCGGCAACGATGGCGCCGATACGGTCGAGCGCATCCTGAGTCCCGACGAATACGCGCGCACCTGGTACAAGCCCAATCCGCCGCTGCCGAAGGTGCTGTGGTCGCAGCGCGACAACAACAACTACGAGCAGACCGGCTTGTTGACCGCGCTGCATTACTTCGCGGAAAACGGTCAGAAGTTCCTGACCAATTTCTGGTTGAAGTCCAAACGCTCGATCGAAAAACCGCAGGAAGCCGGCCCGGCTGCGTACGTGTTGTCGGCTGACGAGAAACACCCGGGCGCGCAGGCACAATTGCTGCGGGCGTTGCAAAAACAACACGTCGAAATCAGCCGCGCGAACGCCGCGTTTACCGTCGAGGTTCCTGCGGGGAAAGCCGATAACGATCATCAGGCGAACGAAGATCAGGGCGAGCCGAAAGACGAATCGGCGAAACAGAAAACCATTCGCCGTACCTTTCCTGCTGGTAGTTTCGTCGTGCGGATGGATCAACCGTACTCTCGGATCGCCGATACCCTGCTGGATCGCCAGTACTGGGCGCCGGACGATCCGCAGAAACATCCCTACGACGACACCGGCTGGTCGTTCGGCGATCTCTTCGATGTCGACGTGGCTCGCGCGACCGACGTGTCGGTGCTGAAGGTGCCGATGAAGGAGGTCGATAGTGGTTTCGAATCGCCGGCGTTCGATCTCGCTTCGCTCGGCGTGCACGGCAAGCTGCCGCGTATCGCGCTGATGCATACCTGGCTCGACACCCAGACCGAAGGCTGGTGGCGGATGGCGCTGGACAAGCTGCATGTGCCCTACACCTACATCAGTACGCAGACCGTTGCGCACGAAGCCAATCTGCGCGGCAAGTACGACGTGATCCTGTTCGGCCCGGTCGGCTATTCCAGCACGCGGATGATCGTCGACGGCCTGCCGCGTTACGGCAACCCAATGCCGTGGAAGCAGACCGTGCTGACGCCGAACCTCGGACGCATCGATGCCACCGACGATATTCGCCCGGGTCTGGGCGAAATCGGTGTCGAGAATCTCAAACACTTCGTCAACGACGGCGGTCTGCTGGTGACCTCGCAGGACACCGCGAAATTCGCCATCGACACCGGCTTGGCGCCCGGCGTGTCAGTGACGCCGGCCAAGGATCTGAAAGTGACCGGCAGCGTGCTGCGCGCGAAAATGGTTGACGACAAGAGCCCGATCGCGCGCGGCTACGGCAAGAGCTTCGCCCTGTACAGTGCAGAGGGTCTGGCGTTCGACATCAGCAACCAGACCATCGGCGATCGCGGCATTACCAGCGCGAAGGACTACAAGCGACCGACCGGCCGCGGCGGTCCGGACGATGTCGACATCCCGGAAGGCCGCGCTTATCAGCAACCGCCCGAGCTGCCGGACATCAAACCATGGCAGGCATTGCCGTTGAATGCTGAGCAGGCACGCAACAATGTCTTCCTGATTCCGGAAAACGAGCGTCCGCGCGCGATCGTGCGTTGGGCCGACGCCGACGATCTGCTGATTTCGGGATTGCTCGACAACGGCGGCGCCATCGCGCAACACGTGGCGGTGGTCGATGCGCGTTACGGCAAGGGCCACGTGCTGCTGTTCGCCAACAACCCGATCTGGCGCGGCGAGACGATCGGCAGCTACGCGCTGCTATTTAACGCGGTCGTCAACTATGATCGGCTTTAGTCCAACCGCGTTGCCGAGGGAAAAGCCCATGACGTCACGCCGTTTTCTGCCGTACAAGCATCTTCAAACCGCACGCCTTGGCCTTTTGCTGGGCACCGCGCGGATGATCGCCTGGATCGGCATGCTGCTCATTGCATTGGGTATCATCTGGACGATTTTGATGATCTTCCTACGGTTCATTGCCTTCGGTCCCGCCGTCAGCATGACTCTGGCGATAGCGACGCAAACCGTAATTGCTCTACTCTCTTATGGATTACTCTCATTGGCATTCAGCGGCATCCTGGCCGCTCTGGTCGGCATCGAGGACAGTCAACGCCGCCGCGCGGAACGCGACGCCATTTGAGCTTGACCGATTGAGCCTGTCTGAATGAACCGGAGCACCGCGTGCGTCGGCTGCGCCGGTTGGAGTCTTCCGCGTGACGAATGGCCGCATTTCCCGGAATCCGGTACACATCTGCAACGTTACGCCGCGCGCTTCAATGCGGTCGAGATCGATTCGTCGTTTTACCGGCCGCATCGACACAAGACATACCAGCGCTGGGCCGCCAGCGTGCCGGACGATTTCCGCTTCGCGGCCAAGCTGCCGAAGAACATCACGCATACGCGCCGATTGCGTGAAGTGGAAGACGCGCTCGCCGCGTTTCTCGATCAAGTCACCGGACTGGGCGGCAAGCTCGGTTGCCTGCTGGTGCAACTGCCGCCCAGTCTCGCGTTCGATCGTACGACCGCGCAAGCGTTCTTCTCGGATTTTCGCGATCGCCACGACGGCGGCATCGCCTGCGAGCCGCGCCACGCAAGCTGGTTCGGCGACAGCGCGGACGCATTATTGAAGCGGCACCGCATCGTCCGCGTTGCCGCCGATCCGGCCTGCGTGCCGCAAGCCGCGACACCGGGCGGCTGGACGGATATGGTCTATCACCGCTGGCATGGCTCGCCGCGAATGTACTACTCGGCCTACGGTGCCGATGAGCTGGACGCGCTGGCGAATAACGCGAGCGCGCATTCGGCGCGCGGCACGCAAGCATGGTGCATCTTCGACAACACCGCGCTGGGCGAGGCCACGCGCAACGCGCTGGGACTGATTGCGCGTCTGCAAAACGGCGCATGAAAAGAATACAAAAAGAAAGGGTCCCGCAGGACCCTTTCCTCAAGCTGGATTGATCGAACGCATCAGGTGCCGGCATCCCACGCAGCGTATTGCGACTTGGAAATGTTCTTGCTGTGATGCGCCACATGGATCCAATCGTTGTATAGCAGTGGATACGCTTGGGCCTCTTCCTGGCTGATATGGCCGTCGTGGTTGGCATCTAGTTGCGCGAACGGCGGCTTGGGGCCGTAATCCGGCGCCGGCGGCATGCCGGAATTGACCGTGGTGGTGCCTTGCGGCGTCTGCATCTGCGTGGACGTTTCCCCGGACCCCGGGGCCACCGGTTGCGCCGGAGTTTCATTGACGGTCGGCGCCGCGGGAGGAGCGGGCGGCATCGGCGCCGAACTCTGGTCGGGCGGCGGCGGCATCGGTTGCATGGGCGGCGCCGGTGGCGGCGGGGGAGGCGGTGGCATTGCGTCCTGCGCCATGGCGGCCGTCGCGAACAGCGAAGCCACGGCAAGTGCGAGCAGGGGGGAACGGGATTTCATGAGGCTCTCCTTGATCGTCCGGAACGGGAGAAACATTGACTGCGGGAAACCGCTTTCGCAATTTCAGAAGTACGGCCATCCAGCCCTGTCAACTTACGCAGGCCGGCATTAATCGCAGCGGAATGACGCCATCACGCCCCCGATGCCGTGGTCTTGGGGCGCACTGGCAAACGCCTCTCCCCTTGCAGTACGATCCGCGCGCTGAGTTTGCTTAGGCCGCAGGGAGTCGCGGCCAGGGGACCCGCTGCTGACCGTCGCAACGATCGCATCGCTGTCTCGCACCCGCTAGTCAGCGCAGCAAGGTGCGCTGCATGCGCGCGGATTCAATTCACTGTTTCAATCGACCATCGAGTCGCAAGGAGTCAGTTATGTCGGATCGTCAGACCGGCACGGTCAAATGGTTCAACGATGCCAAGGGCTTCGGTTTCATCAGCCGCGAGAATGGCGAAGATGTGTTCGTGCACTTCCGCGCCATCCAGGGCACCGGCTTCAAGTCGTTGCTGGAAGGCCAGAAGGTGAGTTTCACCGTGGTCACGGGACCGAAAGGCCTGCAGGCCGACGAAGTGCAACCCGCCTGAGGCTGTCCCTCGCGCAATTCGAGAAGCCCCGGCGAGAGTCGAGGCTTTTGGGGGTGCCCTCAGGCGGCGACTTATGTCGTCGCGCCTGGAACGAACTGTAACGCCAACCCATTCATGCAATAGCGCAGCCCGGTCGGTGGCGGGCCATCGTTGAATACATGACCAAGATGGCCGGCGCACCGGCGGCAGCGTACCTCGGTGCGCGTCATCAGGAAACTGGTGTCGGTATCGGTGGTCACCCCGTTCGGCAGTGGCTTCCAGAAACTCGGCCAGCCGGTGCCGGAATCGAACTTGTTCTTGGACGAATACAATGGCAGCTCGCAACCGGCGCAATGGAAAACGCCGGCGCGATGTTCGTGATCCAGCGGACTGCTGAAGGCGGCCTCGGTGCCGGCTTGACGCAGGATCGCATAGCGCTCGGGGCCGAGCCGCTGACGCCATTGCGCATCGGCCAACACTAAAGTTGGGTGTTGCACCACGTGCACGGACACCACGTTCTGTGCGCCGCGCGCGGCCAGCGCGAGCGCGCCGAATCCAAGCAAACCCGCGCTGCCGGTGAGAAAGTGTCGTCGATCCATCGCGATCTCCTGAGAGGTTTATCGAACACTTGATATACGAGACCGCCCCGGGCGTGGATGCATTGCACGCGGGTCAACCGGCGAAGAAAAGGCAGCCCAGGCGCGCTCGCGCGAAGGGCTGCCCGTCCCACGGCGTCACGCCCGCGGCGATGCGCGCTTACATCGCGCCCGACGATGCGTTGCTGGTCGAGGCCGAGGCCGGCGCGGCGTCGCAGCTCTTGCCGTGCAGCGCATCGGTCAATCCCTTGGCCAGCGAGCGGCAACGCCCGTCCAGCGTGACGCGCTTGGCTGGATCCTTGGAATCGCGCAGCAGCGTGTCGCGCATCGTGTCGTAGCGCGCGTCGATCTGGTCCGGCGCATAAATGCCGGCGGCGCGATGGCAGGCTTTGTAGGTGGAGAGATATTGATCGCAAGAGGCGACGCCGACCATGTCGCTTGGGCCCGCGGGCGTTTGCATCGGTTCGGTCGTGGTCGTGTGATGCGTCGTGCGCGTCGATCTGCTTTCGTGCATGGGGGCGGGTGTGGCCGGCTGTTCCGAACCCATGGAAGCGGAAGATTCGGTGCGCTGCAGATGGCCAGCGCAACCGCCGAGCACCAAGGCGCAGGTGAGGGACAAGTAAACGGCGGATCGTGGATTCATGGACATCGACGGACTCCTTTCATCGCGGACAGAGATACGGACGCATTCCACTCGCTGAAAACTCGCATGCCCCACCGCAACGCGCGATGAACCGCGCCATTGACGCGGTAGCCCGCGGATCGCGTACAGTCCGCATCAGCGCGCTATTGCGCGGAGCAGAGTGAGCCGATCCCATGCATCCGATCCATCGCTTCGCGGCTGCGCTTTTATTCGTCGCCGGTTCGGTTGCCGCGACGACCGCGTCGCGACCGGTCGCTAAGCATTTCGCCGTGTGGCAGACGCCCGCGGGGTATGTCGAGGTGAATCACGACAGCCCAGTGGAGCGCATTTATGTGTTCGCACCGCGCAACGCCGCCGCGGCGCACGACGGCAAGGATTGGAGCGATCGGGTGCGCGTGGTCGCTGCCCAATTGCCGCCCGGTCAGCGGCTGGATCAATGGTTCGCCGCATTGCGTGCGCGCGCCAAGCAGGATTGTCCTGGCCTGATCGCAGCTGCAGGGCCGTCCACGCTGCAAGGCCGTCCGCAGCATTTGTACGAAATGTGGCATTGCCCAAAAGCGAACGGCGACGGTCGCGGTGAGATATCGCTGTACAAGTTGATCGCCGATGGTACGCAGGTTTACATGTTGGTTGCGGAAGGCCGCTATCCGGCTTTCGCCCCCGGCAAGACACCATTGAGCAAGGCGCAGCTCGCGCGCTGGAGCGCCCTCGAGAACAGCTTCGTGCTGTGCGATGGTTATCTGCGACCGTCCTGCATGGGCGATCCAGCCACCTTGTCGCGCGCATCGGTGACGTCGATGAGCGACACCGAAGTCGCAGCGGCCAGGCGCGCCGAAACGCTTGGACGCGAGTTGTATCGACAGGACGCGCTGGCGTGGAAGGCGGGCGTGGCGTTGGGCGCGCAGAGGATGCAGGGCGTGCGCGGCTGGGTCGCGCTGCCGAAAAGCGACGACAGCGGCGCGGTTTATTTCTTCCGCGGGGATCGGGCCAAGCCGGAGTTGGCTTGGGTGGTGACGTTGCAAGGCCGCGCGGCGCCCAAGGTCAGCGCGGGCACGCCGGCGCAACTCAACGCGGAATTGGCGACGCGTTTCCGCGCGCGTCAGAGCGCGCTAGCCGAGCAGACCAAACCTTGCACGCCAGAATTGAATACCGCGGTGCTGCACGATTCCGGCAACGGCGGCTGGCTAGTCTATACGC
This sequence comes from Rhodanobacteraceae bacterium, assembly GCA_039924705.1. Taxonomy (GTDB): domain Bacteria; phylum Pseudomonadota; class Gammaproteobacteria; order Xanthomonadales; family Rhodanobacteraceae; genus 66-474. The sequence goes on along the minus strand of JBDTAJ010000061.1, from coordinate 183 downwards.
TGGCGGCGCCGCGCGATTCCGATGTTGTCTGGATCGGCGGCAGCACGCGCTACCTGCTTGCGCCGGATGCCGTCACCATCACCGCCGCGCGTCCGTCCGCGCGCGGTTGCCTGTCGACGCACCGCAAGGACGCCACGGGCCGACCGATCGGCGATCTGGTGTTGACGCAATCGTTGAGCAATG
>JBDTAJ010000060.1:0-7393 GCA_039924705.1 Rhodanobacteraceae bacterium | reverse complement strand
CAAAGCGGCCCAAACGCTGCCGGCATCCCTATCCTGCACTAGCTCATTCCTCCTCGTAAAAAGTATGGCATGCCGTACTTTTGTGAAGTCTGCTTCGGTGACATGGGAGTGTTCGGCAAGATCGCCGACGTCGCTCGCGGTGAGCCGATCGACCTGCGGATTCAGAGAACGATCCGCAACTCTCGCCACCGAATGGGGTGCGGATTCGACATCGAGAGAGGGTTTGACAGGCCGAATATCAGCGACGGGAAGGGTCGCCCAAACAGCATCGAATGACATCGCGTAGTCCTGGTGCGCGCACGCAAAATGGCATGCTCGGCCTTGAACGGGCGATGCCTACTATCTACATCGGAAAGCGGAATGCAAGCACTGTTTTGCTGAGCCCCTTTTTTTGATCCCATGCAGTCCCAGGAAGATTTGAACGGTGGACACAACGTGTGCGATGCAACGCTTAAACCGCGCGCTTGCGAATGGGAATGACGTTCGAGCCGGTTTTCAGCGCATCCAAATAATCCGCCCACGCTTGCATCATCCTGCGACGTTCGTCCATGTATTGCGCCAAGTTGTAGGTGCCGCGAATGGAATCGCGATCGCGGTGGGATAGTTGGCGCTCGATTGCATCGGGATTCCAGCCCAGTTCGTTCAAGCGCGTGGAGGCCATGTGTCGAAAGCCGTGGCCGGTCATTTGCTCGGTTGTGTAGCCGAGTCGGCGCAATGCCGCGTTGACGGTGTTCTCACTCATTGGCCGATGACGGGTGCGCAAGCCCGGAAACACGAGAGCACCATTTCCAGTCAGGCGATACAGATCGCGCAGGACGGCCACGGCTTGTTCGGCCAACGGTACGACGTGTGGGGGCGTGCGCGGATTCTCTTTTGCCGCCTTGCGCAGCTTGCGGCGGCTGGGCGGGATGCGCCATTCGGCCTCGTCAAGATCGACCTCACTCCATGCCATCGCGCGTAATTCGCCTGGTCGCTGGAACAACAATGGCGAGAGGCGCAAGGCCGCCAGTGTCACCGGATGCCCCTGATAGCCGTCGATGGCGCGGAGCAACTCGGTGACTTCGGCAGGCTCGGTGATGGCGGCGAAGTTGCGCGCGTCGGCTTTCGGTAGTGCATCGCGCAGGTCGGCGGCTGGATCACGCTTGGCGCGTCCCGTGGCGACGGCATAGCGGAAAATCGCGCTCACGGTCTCCCGAATGCGGCCGGCGGTATTAAGCGTTCCGCGTTTGACTAGGCGCCGCAGCATAGACAGAACCTCGGGCGCTTCCAGTTCCGCAACGGGCTTGTCGCCGATCCAGGGAAATACATGGTGTTCCAGCCACGCGCTAACTTTGGCGCTGTGGTCTGGCACCCATTCGCCGGCTTTCGTGTCCAACCATTCGCGAGCGATGGCCTCGAAACTGTTCTCGGCAGCCAAGTGACCCGCGAGTTTGTCCAGTTTGCGTTGGGTCGCCGGATCGATACCAGCACGCAACTTCGCGCGCGCTTCGTCACGAAGCTCGCCGGCCTGTGCCAGCGAGATCTCCGGAAATACACCGAGCGCGATACGCTTCTCCTTGCTTCCATATCGGTATTTCCAGCGCCAATACTTCGCGCCCGTCGGCATCACTTGCAGGTAGAGACCACCGCCCGCGGCGAGCTTATAGGCTTTCACGCGCGGCGCGGCCTTGCGAGCCGCCAGCGTAGCCAACCGTTTGGAAACTGCCACAGATTCCTCCATTTGTTCCCCCAGCACTTTTTGCATGTTCCCCCAATTATGCCCCCATATTCCCCCAGATTCAAGTGGATCGTGTCGGACGTTGTGGGTACTAGGGACGTAAAAAAGCCCGCAGTTATGCAGGTTTCAGGGACTTCGTGGGATTTTGTTGGAAGCTCACTTGGAGGCCTGGGTCGGAATCGAACCGGCGTACGCGGATTTGCAGTCCGCTGCATGACCACTCTGCCACCAGGCCGGTGACTGCACGAAGTGCATGATAGCGCCGGTTCTGCACGGGACGCGTCGACGAAGGAAAGCGCAGATTCCGTCCGCGAGCGTGGCGCGGCTTTGCCGCGCCCTCGAGGAGAAAGTCGCGGCAGGAAGCCCGATCTTTCATTGCAAAATGGAGCGGGAAACGAGACTCGAACTCGCGACCCCGACCTTGGCAAGGTCGTGCTCTACCAACTGAGCTATTCCCGCGCGAGCCGGCAATGATAGCGCCGCTGCCGCGCCAGTCAAGCCGGCGGCCCTTCCGAATCAACACGCGGCGAGTCCAGCCGCAACACCGGCCACGCCGCGCGCAGATACAGCAAACCCGACCAGATCGTCAGGATCGCGGCGATCACCAGCAATCCTTCACCCAGGTGATAAACGCGCAGCACCGGTGCATCGTGCTGTGCCAGCAACACCAGCAATGCGATGATCTGCATCACGGTTTTGACCTTGCCGACCCACGCCACCTTGACCCGCGCGCGTTCGCCGACGAACGCCATCCACTCGCGCAACGCCGACACCGCGATTTCGCGGCCGACGATCACCGCCCCGGTCACCGCCAGCAGCACGGTTGGATGTGCCTGCACCAGCAGGAACAGCGTCACCGCGACCATCAATTTGTCGGCGACCGGATCGAGGAACGCGCCGAACGCGGACACCAGGTCATAACGCCGTGCCAGCCAGCCATCCAGCCAGTCGGTCACGCTGGCGAGCAGGAAGATCAGCGCCGCGACGACGCCCGCTCCGCGCATCGGCGCGTAAAACGCGAGCACCATTACCGGCAACAGCGTGACGCGGAACAGGGTCAGTGCATTCGGCAGGTTGATCCGCACCGCGGCGGGCTCCTCGTAACGATCAGGGCACGAGTGTCGCACGGCGCGCGCAAGCACGTCATTCGTGCAGAAACGCATAAATCCGCTCGGCCAACGCGCGATGGACGCCGCGCACGTGGCTGAGTTCCTCCACGCCGGCTGCGACCACCCCCGCATGACCGCCGAATGCTTTCAGCAGCGCCGCGCGACGATGCGCGCCGATGCCGGGTATGTCTTCCAGCACGCCGTGCTCGCGCGCGGCTTCGCGGCGGCGACGATGCCCGGTGATGGCGAAACGATGCGCCTCGTCGCGGATCGCATCGATCAAATGCAACGCTGGCGAGCCGGGGCCGGGATTCAATTGCCGTCCGCTGTCGCCGAGGACCAGCGTCTCCTCGCCGACCCGACGCGACGGGCCCTTGGCGACACCGACCACCTCGATGCGATCGATGCCCAACTCGAGTAGCACCTCGATCGCTTGCGTGACCTGCCCCGCACCGCCGTCGATCAGCAACAGATCCGGCGCCTCGCCCTCGCCCGCGGCCACGCGCTTCAGCCGGCGCAGCAACACCTGCCGCATTGCCGCGTAATCGTCGCCGCCAGTGACACCGCGGATATTGAAGCGGCGATAATTCGTCTTCTGCGGGCCTTCCGGGCCGAACACCACGCACGCAGCAACGGTCTCCTCCCCTTGCGTATGGCTGATATCGAAGCATTCGATCCGGCGGGGCGTGGTGGGCAATTGCAACAGTTCGCGCAGCGCCTCGAAGCGCGCATGCAAAGCCTGTCGACTGGATAACCTGGCCAGCAACGCTGCTTCGGCATTGCGCGCGGCCAGTTCCACGAAACGCGCACGTTCGCCGCGCACCCGCGATTTCACCGCCACAGTGTGACCGGTGTGTTCGCCCAGCACTTGCGCGAGCAGCGCCGCGTCGGGAATCGTTTGTTCCAGCACCAGTTCGGCCGGCACCGGCTTGTCGAGGTAATACTGCGCAATGAATTGCGTGAGCACATCGGCCGGACTCGCATCCAGCGGCAGCTTGGGGAAGAAATCACGCGAACCGAGGCTCACGCCATTGCGGAAATACAACACCGACACGCATGCGGTACCGGCCTCGATCCGGCAAGTCAACACATCCACGTCGGCGCGCGCACCCTGCACGTAGTGATGCGCCTGCAAGCCTCGTAATGTCGCGACCTGATCGCGCAGGCGCGCCGCGCGCTCGAAATCCAACCGCGTGCTTGCACGCTCCATTTCCGCGCCCAACTCGTCGATCACCACGCTGCTGCGTCCGTCCAGGAACATCGCCGCATGCCGCACATCGCGTTGATAATCCTGCGCGTCGATGAAAGCCACGCACGGCGCGGTGCAGCGTCCGATCTGGTATTGCAAGCAGGGCCGCGAGCGGTTGCGGAAAAAACTGTCCTCGCACTGGCGCACCTTGAACAGCTTCTGCATCAGGGAGAGGCTCTCGCGCACCGCCCAGGCGCTGGGGTACGGTCCGAAGTAGCGGCCCTTCATCGTGCGCGCGCCTCGGTGAAAAGCCATGCGCGGGAAATCCTCGCCTTCCGATAGGAAGATGTAGGGGTAACTTTTGTCGTCGCGCAGCAGGATGTTGTAGCGCGGCTTCAAGGATTTGATGAGCTGCGATTCCAGCAGCAGCGCCTCGCCCTCCGTGCGTGTCAGCGTCACCTCGACGCTCGCGATCTGCGCGACCATCGCGACGATGCGCGGTTCCATGCGAGGCTTGAGAAAATAGCTGCCGACACGTTTTTTCAGATTGCCGGCCTTGCCGACATACAACAACTCACCGCCGGCGTCGAACATGCGATACACGCCGGGCGAAGTCGTGAGGGTGCGGACAAAAGCCTTGCCGTCGAAGGCTGTGGTGAGGGTCATCCGCGTATTTTACGCACAGCCAGTATTGAACGGTTTGAAAAGCGCAGCAAGCGAAGGCAGGTTGCGCGCCGCCGGCGCGCGGTAAGCTCTACTCCCCCGCTGGAATGCGTCGGCATGTCCCGCTTTCCACATCGACGCGCAATATCTCGTGCGCGTTGCGGTCGGCCACCCACAACGCACCGGCGGCGAACGAGATTCCGTGTGGTTCGTGGAAGCGCCACTCTACGTTCAACGTGGTCACTTCGCCGTTGCGCGTATTGATCGCGCGCAAGCGATTGTTCAAGGTGTCGGCAACGTAAGCGGTAACACCGTCAGCGGTCAATCCGCACGGATACGTGAAACGCGCCTGCGCTCCCGACCCATCCGCGTCGCCGTACGCATAAGGCGCGCCGCCGGCAAGCGTGGTAAGCGCGAAATCGGAAAGCCGCAATGAACGGATCGCGTTGCCGGCTGCATCGGCGATCAGCAGTTGCCCCGGCTGCATCGTCAACGCGGATGGTTGCGCGAGTTGCGCATCTGTGCCGGCGCCGTCGCGCACGCCGCAACGTCCGCTGCCGGCCAGCACGTCGACGCCGCGCGTGTGCAGGTCGATCCGCCAGATCTGGTTTTGCCCGGCGAGCGCGACGTAGATGCGATCGCCCGACAAGGCGACGGCGACCGGCGCGTTGACGGCGATTCGTTGCCCGGCGACGCCGTCATCGGGACGCTGGCGTCCAGGCAAGCCGGTGCCGAGCAATGTATCGACCTCGCCGCCGATCAGGCGGATGCGACGCACGCCATGGTTGCCGGTATCGGCCACGTACAGCGCGTCGCCGGAGATCGCCAAACCCTGCGGCGCATTGAAGCCGGCATCCGCGAGGCGCCCGTCCCAATAACCTGGGTTGCCGGAACCGAATTGGCGCAACACGTGACCATCGTGCGCGCATTCCAGAACACGGTTGTGGCCAGTATCGCTGACGTACAAATGCTCGGCGGTCGCCAGCGCGTGCGCGGGAAATCGCAGCGCCATGCGCGGCTCGGTGCGGAACGCGGCGCCCGCGGCCTCGTACACGCGCAGATCGCGGGTCGCGGCATCTTCCAGCAAAGCCGCGATGGTGTCGTCGATCTTGCGCAGCCAACCTTCACCGACGAAACGCGCCGCGATATTGCCTTCGCAATCGATCAGCAGGACGGTCGGCCAAGCGTCCACGCCGTATTGCTGCCACGCGCGCCAGTGCACGTCATTGGCCACCGGATGCCGCACGTAATGACGGTTGACCGCTTTCAGCACCGCATCGTCGGCTTGCTGCACCGGATACTTGGGCGTGTGCACGCCCAGGATCGCCAACCCGTCGTGATATTTGTTTTCCAGTTGGCGCAGTTCGGCCAGCAGATTGATGCAGTGCACGCAATCCGAGGTCCAGAAATACACCAACACCGCGCGGCCCCGCAGCGCTGGCAGATTCAATTCCGTGCGCGCATTGACGCATTCGAGTTGCTCGGGAAAATCCGCCGCGGCCGATCGCCGCTCCGGGTCGATGCTCGCGCCGCGGCGACGTTCTTCGATCATCGCGAATCCCGTGCAAGCCGCGATTGCGCTTCGGCGAGATCGTTTTCGGTGTCGATACCAGGTGGAAACGGTGCGGGCGACAGCCGCACCACGATATCAAAACCGTTTTCCAGCGCACGCAATTGCTCGAGCGATTCGGCACGCTCCAGCGGCGTCGGCGGCAAAGCCGCGAATCTGCGCAGAAATCCCGCACGATAAGCGTAGAGGCCGATATGGCGCAGGAACGGCATATCCGATGGCAAGTTTTTTTGATCGGCCGCGAACGCGTCGCGTGCCCACGGCAACGGCGCGCGGGAAAAATACAGCGCACGGCCTTTTGCATCGCACACGACCTTGACGCAATGCGGATCGAACAGTTGTCCGGCATCATCGATCGGTGCGGCCAGCGTGGCCATCGGCGCGTCGTCTTCGAGCAACGCTTGCACCAGCGCGCGGATACCCGATGCTGGCGCGAATGGCTCGTCACCCTGCAGATTGACCACGATCGCATCGTCCGGCCACGCGAGCTCCCGCGCGCATTCGGCCAAACGATCGCTGCCGGAAGCATGATCCGCGCGGGTCATGCAAACGGCGGCATCGCTGTCATGCAGTGCGTCTGCCACGCGCACGTCATCGGTCGCCACGACGACTTGTGATGCGCCCGACTCCCGCGCGCGACGCACCACGTGCGCGATCAGCGGCACGCCGTCGAGCAACCGCAGCGGCTTGCCCGGCAGGCGCGTCGAGCCGTGGCGCGCAGGGATCGCGACGATGAAAAGCTCGGATGACTCGATAGACACGATCGCTGACATGGCCGCCGCAGACTAGCCGAGCGTCACGGAAGCAACAACCGTGTTGCTCACACTTTCCGTTTCGGCGCGGGGCGCGGACGCAGCGCCAATTCGCCGCCGCAGTTCGGGCAGACGTGCCGCATCGAGCGCGCGCAGTCCGCGCAGAAGGTGCATTCGAACATGCAGATATACGCATCGCCGCCCGCATCGATTTACGTATGGCAGCGTTCGCACTCGAGACGCATTTCCAATGCCATTTTGGATCTCTAAGGAAACTCTGATTTTGATTCGTGGTCGAAGCGTGGACTGATCTTGAAGGATGCGCAGATGTCGCACAAGCAGATGACGTTGGCGGTGCAATCGGATGCGGGTTTCGAGCAGCACCGCAAGGCC
>JBDTAJ010000059.1:0-11857 GCA_039924705.1 Rhodanobacteraceae bacterium | reverse complement strand
CTGGTCACGGTGTGCGAGGAAGCTTCCTGCCCGAACATCCACGAGTGCTTCAGCAAGGGCACCGCCACCTTCATGATCCTTGGCGAGGTCTGCACGCGTCGTTGCTCGTTCTGCGATGTGGCACATGGTCGTCCGGCGGCACCCGATCCGCTGGAACCGGCGCGACTGGCCGAGACCATCGCCGACATGCGCCTGCGTTACGTGGTGATCACTTCGGTCGATCGCGACGACCTGCGCGATGGCGGCGCGCAACATTTCGCCGACTGCATCCGCGCGGCGCGACGCGAGGCGCCCACGTTGAAGATAGAAATCTTGACGCCCGATTTCCGGGGCAAGGGCCGGATGGAGCGTGCGCTGGATGCGCTGAAGCACGATCCGCCGGATGTGTTCAACCACAATCTGGAAACCGTGCGCGAGTTGTATCGCGAGGTGCGACCGGGCGCCGATTACGACTGGTCGCTGCAACTGCTGCGCGAGTTCAAGGCGCGGCATCCGCAGATTCCGACCAAGTCCGGCATCATGAAGGTCGCGGTGCCCTTGCTGAAACACTCATGGATGTTCGGGCACGAGGCTTCCTCGCATACCGTGACCAAGGCGTTCGCTCGCAGTTTCGCTTTCAACTGCTGCACCGCATTGCCGGGCGGCAAGCGCACGCGTATCCACGACGGTTTGCGCAGCAGCGGCGCGTCGTCGAATTGCGCGCGATTGCGCGCGATCTTGTCGAGCGCGGTCTGCTTGACGCCGGACGCCAGCGCGTCGTGCTGGACGGTCGCCGAGATACGTTTATCGGAATGAAGGTCGGTCATGCGTGGCTCGGGCGTTGGTTTCGCGCCCGGGATTCAATAAAAGGTGCTCAGGAGGCGGCGGCGTGCAATGCGGGTTCGGCTTTGACCGCCGCCGGCAAGACAGGTTCAGCGTTACAGGCGACGAGTCCGAACTGACGGCACAACTGCGCGGCCAGTGCGTCCTCGACCTCGGCAAGCCGGGACGGGCCGCCCAAGTCTATCATTTGCATGACCTGCAAACCCGCGTAACCGCAAGGATTGATGCGACGGAACGGTTCCAGGTCCATCGCGATATTGAAAGCCAACCCGTGGAAGCTGCATCCGCGCCGCACCCGCAGGCCGAGCGCGGCGATTTTGGCCGCGCCGACATATACCCCGGGCGCGCCGTCGCGGCGCTGCGCCACGATATTCCATTCCGCGAGCGTGTCGATGATCGCCTGCTCGATGCGGTTGACCAACTCGCGCACACCGATCCCGAGCCGGCGCAGATCCAGCAAGGGATACGCCACGATCTGGCCGGGGCCGTGGTAGGTCACCTGCCCGCCGCGATCGACCGGAATGACCGGGATGTCGCCCGGCGCCAGCACGTGTTCCGGCTTGCTGGCCTGACCCAGCGTGAACACCGGATCGTGCTCCAACAGCCACAGTTCGTCGGGGGTTTCCGCATCGCGCGCGTCGGTGAAGGCGCGCATCGCCCGCCACACCGGCTCATACGGCTGGCGACCGAGGCGGCGAATGAGCACGGGCCGGCGTTCGCTTTCGCTCACAACGTATAACGCACATCCGGATCGGCGCGCAGCGCGGTGTGCGCAGCGTCGTATTTCTCGCGCGACGGGCAGGTGAACGCCGCCGTCACCGCGACGTAGTTGCCCTCGCGCGAAGGCCGCTCGCGCACGGACGCATCCAGCACCGAGAGCCCGAGTCCGCGCAGGATCTCGGGCACGCGTTCGCGCAGGTTGGCGCCGGCCACGCCCATCGCAGTGATCTCGAAGCTGCCGGGAAACTGGAAACCCTGGCCTTCGTTCGGTTGGATGTTGTCGAGATCGCGCATTATCGCGTATCCGGTCCGCCGGTGGCCGCGGCCGCTGGCGCACCCGCCGCCGTCGGCGCCGCAATGGTGGTGTTGCCCGATGCGCTGCCGTGGAACCACAACACGATCGCATCCCACAGGCGCTTGAAGAAACCGCCCTGCGGGGCATCGGCCAGCGCCACCAGCGGTGAATCGAGTACGGGCTTGCCTTCCAGCGTGACATGCAACATGCCGATTTGTTGGCCTTGCTGGTACGGTGCGATCAGGCGCGCGGGGATGTCCAACGTGGCCTTCAACTGATCGTACTTGCCGCGGGGGATCGTCACCAGCGCGTCGCTTTGCAAACCCAGCGGCAAGGTCTCGGCCTGCCCCTTCCACAAGCGCGGCGTCGCCAGCGGCCTGCCGGCGGCGTACAGATCATGTGTTTCGTAGAAGCGGAACCCGTATTCCAACAACGCCTCGGAATCGTCGGCGCGCATGCGGTCCGATTTCGCGCCCATCACGACCGCGAGCATGCGCGCGTCACCGCGTTTGGCGGAAGCCGCCAGACAAAAGCCGGCTTCGGCGGTGTGCCCGGTCTTGATGCCGTCCACGCTGGGATCGCGCCACAACAGCGTATTCCGGTTGTGCTGGGTGATGCCGTTCCACTGGAATTCCTTGATCGCGGAAATCTTGTAGTCGTCGGGGAAATCGTGGATCAGCGCACGCGACAGGATCGCGATGTCGCGCGCGGTGCTGTAATGATCGGGGTCCGGATAACCCGACGCATTGACGAAGTGCGTGCCGGCCATGCCGAGCCGTTTCGCGTATTCGTTCATCAGTGCGGCGAAGGTCTGTTCGGAACCAGCCACGTGCTCGGCCAGCGCGATCGCCGCGTCGTTGCCGGACTGGATGATCATTCCGTACAACAAGTCCTTCAGCGGCACCCTGGAATTGAGCGCGAGAAAACTGGTGGAACCATCTGTACTGGCGCCGCCCGCCTTCCAGGCGTGCTCGCTGATCAGCACCGGATCGTCCATGTGCACCTTGCCTGCGTTGAGTTCAGCGGACACCACGTAGTCGGTCATGATCTTGGTCAGTGAGGCCGGCTCCTCGCGCTGATCCGGATTGCTCGACGCCAAGATCTGCCCGCTGGCGTAATCCATCAGCACCCAACTGTGCGCGTCGAAGGTCGGCGGCGGCGGCATCGGCGCCTGCGGCAGCGTCCGCACGGGAATCGCCGAAGGCTTGGGCGGCAATTGAGGCGCGGGTTTCGGCGGCAGCGCCGTGGTCTGGGCGGCAACGGCGCCACAAACCGCCAGGGTGGACGCGATCAACAGATGACGCAGGATTTTCATCAGGGATTCCGTATGCTGGCGGCGAAAAGGAGTGCCGCAAAAACCGCTACTGTACCGCGACCTGCGCATGCGGCAAACCCAACGCCTCGATCTTCTCGGTCAACGCATCGGCCTCGTCGACGCTTGCCAGCGGCCCGATCTGCACCCGCTTCAAGCTATGCCCACCGATCTGTGCATCGATCACCCGCACCGTGCCGACGTCGTGCTCGCGCAGTTGATCGGCCACACGCTCCGCATTGGCCGGATCGGCGAACGCGCCGACCTGCAGATAGAGTTTCGGTTTGACGATCGCGCCTGTGGTCTTCGTTGCGACCACCGCCGCCGGCGGCGGTTCCGCGTTTTCGTGCGCCAGATCGATGCCCTGCACTTCGACCAGGCCTGTGCCTCTCGGCCAGATGCCGATCCGCACCGCGGCGGCGTAGGACAAGTCGATGATGCGGTTCTCCGCGAACGGGCCGCGATCGTTGACACGCACGATCACGCTCTTGCCGTTGGCGAGGTTGGTGACGCGCGCATAGCTCGGCAGCGGCAGCACCTTGCTGGCCGCGCTGAACTGGTACATGTCGTACTTCTCGAAATCCGACGTCATGTAGCTGTGGAACTTGCTGCCGTAGTACGAGGCGATGCCGCGCGCGTCGTATCCCGCCGCGCTGGGCAGCACGCGCCAGGTTTGTCCGAGCACGCTGTAGGGCGATTTGTTGCCGTAATGCGAGCGCGGTTCCACTTTCGGCACCGGTTCCGGCAACTTCGCGATGTCCACGCCGCCGCCGTCGGGCGTGGCGTCGTCGCGCTGCCGATAGCGGCGCGATTGCGGCTGCTCGACGTCATCCTGAAAATCTTCGCTGCGTGCGCTTTGCGCGCTGACGAAGGGCGGGCGCGCCAACGCGCGTTCGCGTGCTGGATTCCGCGTGCGCGAGCCCGCGCAACCGCCGAGTACTACGCAGGCTGCGAGCACCAGTGTGAATCCCGCCGCACGCCTCATCGTGCGTTCTCCGTCGGCGCCTGCGCGCCCTGCGCGATCGCTTGCGCCAGTTGCTGCACCGCCATCGCGTAACGCGGACTTTTGTTGTAGCGGGTGATCACATAGAAATTGTTGAACACTAGCCAGTTTTCGTCGCCGTTGTCGCCATCAAGTGTCAACAGGTTGGCGGGCTGGCCGGGGTTGACGTGCTCGCCCGGCGCATATCCCGCCGCGGTGAATTGTTCGACCGACGTGGCGGGCGGCGTGCCGGCATAGTCGGGCACAGGATCCGGATCGGCGCCTGCCAGCGCGCGCACCGCGACGGGCTCACCACTTTGCCAGCCGTGCGCGGCGAAATAATTGGCGACGCTGGAAAGAATATCGGGCAACGAGTCATTGAGATCGACGCGCCCGTCGCCGTCGGCGTCGACCGCATAATCGCGGATGCTGGACGGCATGAACTGTCCCCAACCTTGCGCGCCGGCGTAGGAGCCGGTCAAGCTCTCGACCGGGCCGGCAAGTTTGTCGGCCGGCAGTTCCAGCAACGTTTTCAATTCGCCGCGAAAAAACGCCGCGCGCGGCGGATAGTGGAACGCCAACGTCGCCAGCGCGTCGAGCACGCGGTAGTGGCCGGTGTTACCGCCGTAACTGGTTTCCACACCGACAATCGCGACCAGGTATTGCGGCGGCACGCCATAGCGCGTGCTGATGCGTTGCAACAGCGCGCGATGCTCGACGTAGAAATCGATGCCGGCATCGATCCGCGCCGGGTTGAGAAAGATCGGACGGTATTCGCTCCAGGGCTTGCCCTCCGCCGGACGGCTGATCGCGTCGACGATGCTTTGCCTGTATTGCGCGCGATCCAACAGCCCGGTCAGCGCCGCCGCATTCTTGCCGGTGTCGGCGGCGACTTCGCGCACCAACGCCGCTTCCCCGGGATGGGTCTCAGCGAGCGCCGGGCGCACGGCCAGTGCTGCGCACAGCAACAGGGGAAGCAACAATAGGGTTCGCGTCATGCGCGGGAAGCCTAACATGTCGACAGCATCCGTCCGCTGCCGCTCGCTACTTCCACGTACTACTCAAGACCACTCGAACCTTCGCTGCGTCGAGCATGGCAGCCTCTGAAATATCGAGGGCCACGCAGTACCGTCCAATGCTTCCAATTTTTGCTTTCCGGTAGGGTTCGGGAAAGTAGGAGACCTTCATATCCTGAATAGGACTGTGAGAATACTGAAAGTACATCGATGCCCACTCTGACCCTGGGGCCTGGGGAACATCACAGCAGGGATCACGCAGTGGCCCCGCTGCGCTAAATATCGCACGATCAAGTGGGTTCGTTATCGCAAGCGACGCCACCCCCCGGCGTGTCGAGGATCAAAAAGTACGCGAGCATTAATATCGAGCCCAACTTGGACGTCTGAGCTGAACCACAGATTTGCGAAACACCATTTACATTTTCCGGGTGATGTCAGTGACACCCAAGGCAATTCAAGCCTCTCGTCTGTCAATGCCAGACCCCAAGGCATAGGCATGCGCGTACGTTTGAAATTTGCTCCCTCTGGAATCCGTGAACACCACGCGAGAAAAAATAGAACCAATAAAAGTGTCAGTAATCCCCACTTTGTTTCGAATGCGCATGACGTATTTATTCGAGAAAAGATGCTAGTTGTGAGGCAGCATTGCACGCGGAATATGGAGCAGGCCATGGATGGCCGTCAACGAGCGAGCTTTAAGCGCTGTACGCGATGCCGAGAAGCGCAGCCGAACGGCGGAGCAAGCGACGCTTGTTTGAGCACAAGGATGTGCGAGTTCGGCGCGGCCGCCGTTCGGCGAGCATCGCAGGGCAGTCGAGGCAACACGACGTTACCGAGACCATCGCGTCCAAGCGCAATAGTTTTGGTTACTTTTCCCGAAAGAAAAGTAACTCCGCTCGCGGCAGCGAGCGGAACCAAAGCAATCTTGCGAGGAAAGACACTGGATTTCCGCTTTCGCGGGAATGACGACAAAGATTTTTTGCGGCGACAGTGCGCGCGCTACGCGCTCCACTTCCGATGCGCGTGGATCGACATCAACACGCCGAATCCGCACAGCAAGGTCACCGCCGAGGTACCACCGTAGGAAATCAATGGCAGCGGCACGCCGACCACGGGCAGCAGACCCGTAATCATGCCGCCGTTGACCATCACGTACACGAACAGGCTCATGCCGATCGCGCCGGCCAGCAGGCGCGAATAGGTGTCGCGCGCGTTGGCCGCGATCCACAAACATCGGCCGATGATGAAGACGTACAACGCGATCAACACCAGCACGCCGAGCAAACCGAACTCCTCGGAGAACACCGCGAACACGAAATCGGTGGTGTGTTCGGGCAGGAACTCCAGCCGCGATTGCGTGCCGTGGTGCCAGCCCTTGCCGAACACGCCGCCGGAACCAACCGCGATCATCGACTGGATGATGTGCCAGCCGTTGCCGAGCGGATCGTTTTCTGGATGCAGGAAGGTCAGCACGCGCTGGCGTTGGTAGCCGTGCAGAAAATGCCACGCCATGGGCGCGGCGCCCGCCAACGCGCCTAGCATGATGGCCACGCGCCACCACGCGATACCGGACAGGAACAACACGAACACGCCGGACGCGGTCACCAGCAACGCGGTGCCCAGATCGGGTTCCTTGGCGATCAGCGCGGACGGGATCGCGATCAACAAACCGACGATGGCGATATCCATCCAGCGCGACGGCAATTGGCGTGGATGCAGATACCAGGCGATCATCATCGGCATCGACAGCTTCAGGAATTCCGACGGCTGGAAACGCACGATGTGCAAATCCAGCCAGCGATTGGCGCCGCGGCCTTCGCCCAGGATCACGACCGCCACCAGCAATAATGTGCTGATCGCGTAGAACCACGGCGTCCATGCGCGCAGGAGCGTCGGCGGAATGCGCGAGATCACCAGCATCAGCGCCGCGCCGAGCACGAAGCGCGTGGCCTGGCCGCCGATCACGCCGGCGTCGAGATCGCTGGCGCTATACAGCGTGACGAGGCCGATGCAGGCGAGCACGAACAATGCGCCGGACAATGGCAGATCTATGCGCGGACGATGCAGGATGCGCGCACCGAAGCGCCGCGTGCGCGTGCGCCACGATGCGATCGTGGCGTTCATTGCGTGGCCTCGGTTCTCGTATCGGTAGTCGCTGCGGCTGCCGTCACGATGCTTGACGGACGCGGCGCGTCCGGCTGCTCGGTCAACCACGCGTTGAGCATCTTGCGCGCGATCGGCGCGGCGTCGCTGCCACCCCAGGCGCCGGCTTCCAGCACCACCACGACCGCGATACGCGGCGCCTCCGCCGGCGTGAAACACTCGAACAGCGCGCGATGACGCGCGGCGAGGATCACCTTGTTCTTGGTCGTCGTCCAGGCTTCCGAGGTGCGCGAGAAACGCTCCGCGGTGCCGGTCTTGCCGGCGATCACAAAAGGAAATCCCTCGCCCAATTTATACGCGGTGCCGCGCGGATCGTTGACCGCACCGATCATGCCGGCACGCACCGCCTCGAAGTTGGCCGGGTTGTGGATCAGGCTCGCGGGAGGATCGGGATAATTCACCGTCACCACCGGCGCGTTCAACGCCGCGCGGGTCGCGCGCAATAGATGCGGCGCATGCGGCAGGCCCGCCTCGGCCAGCACCGCGACCGCATGCGCCAGTTGCAGCGGCGTCACCACCCAGTAACCCTGGCCGATACCGGCGATCACCGTTTCGCCCACATACCAGGGCGTGTTGAACGTCTTGCGTTTCCATTCCGGCGAGGGCAGCACGCCGTCACTTTCGGCGGGCAGATCGATGCCGGTTTCACTGCCGAACCCGAACTTCGACAGAAACGCATCCATCCGGTCGATGCCCATCTGCAGCGCCAGCGAATAGAAATAGGTGTTGACCGATTGCGTGATCGCCTGCACCAGATTGACCACGCCGCTGCCACCGCGCACGTCGTCTCGGTAACCGCGCGCTTGTCCTGGAATATGGAACTCACCGGTGGATAAGACGGTGTCCTGCGGTTTGCGGATTCCCAGCTCGAGTCCGGCAAGACCCATGAACGGTTTGATCGTCGAACCCGGCGGATAGCCGCCGCGCAGCGCGCGATCGAGCAACGGCTTGTCCGGGTTTTCCAACAGCGTCGAATAATCGTCGCGGCTGATGCCGTTGACGAACAGGT
This sequence comes from Rhodanobacteraceae bacterium, assembly GCA_039924705.1. Lineage (GTDB taxonomy): Bacteria > Pseudomonadota > Gammaproteobacteria > Xanthomonadales > Rhodanobacteraceae > 66-474. The sequence continues at coordinate 3,538 of JBDTAJ010000059.1, read as the reverse complement.
TCGGATCGAAACTCGGCACCGTCACCATCGCCAGCACTTCGCCGTTGCGCGGGTCGATCGCCACCGCCGCTCCCGGCCGGCCATCGAAGGCGGCGATCGTCGCCTTCTGCAATTTGGTATCGATGGTGAGATAGAGATTCTCGCCGGGCGTGGGCGCCACGCGCTCCAGCACGCGTTGTGGGCGCTGATCGACATTGACCTCAACCAGTTCGTAGCCGGGCGTGCCGTGCAGGCGAGCCTCGTAAAAGCGCTCGATGCCGCTCTTGCCGATATGGGTGGTGCCGGCGTAGCGATCCGCGTCGAGCCGCGCCGCATCCTTGTCGTCTATCCGGCCGACGTAGCCGACCACGTGCGCGAAATCCGCGCCGAGCGGATAGTTGCGGGTGAGATACGGCGTTACGTCCGCGCCGGGGAACCGCCAGCGGTTGACCGCGAAGCGGTCGATCTCGTCCTCGCTCAAATGGAATTTCAGCGGCACGCCCTCGAATGGATGGCGTGCCTTAAGCGATAGCTTGAAATGCGCGATGTCGTCGTCACTCAGCGCGATCACCGCCGACAGCCGCGCCAGCATCGCATCCATGTGTTTGATCTTTTCCGGGATCACCTCGAGCCGGAATGCGGGCACGTTGTCGGCCAGCAGCACGCCGTTGCGGTCGTAGATCAGCCCGCGCGGCGGCGGCAAATGCCGCAGATGCACGCTGTTGGCCTGCGAGCGCGCAGAGAACTCATCATGATGCAACACCTGCAGCCAGAAAAAACGGCCGCCCAGCACGATCAACGCCAATACGATCAGCGCGAAACCAGTGAAAGCGCGCCGCCCGAATTGCGCGACTTCGCGGTGTCCGTCCTTGAGGGTGCGCGGAGACATCTCGGTTTATGCGTATCCCTGCGCGCGAAAGCGGGCATCCATGCCCGCACTTCTCAATAAAAATCTGGCTTCAATCACGGTATTCATTTCCCGGCACTCATGCCTCTTTGATGCGCAAGCGCGCGCGTACGTCATCGATCAGCAGGAACACGAACGGCCACGCCAGCATGCCGATCAAAGGCGAGAACCAGAACGTGGCTGGTGGCCGTGGATCGCCGGCGAACAACCGCACCAGCAGCAGCAAGACGCGGTCGTTGAAGAGCAGCACCAGCACGGCGAGAGCTTGTTGCCACATCGGAAAAAACCGCAAGCGCGAACGGAAGCGAAGCACGATGAAAGTGAGCGCGGCCAGCCGCAGCGCCTGTTCGCCGAGCAGCGCGCCGTCCAGGAGGTCCGCGCCCAAGCCGATCGCGAAGGCCAAGCCGATCGTGGTGCGCTCCGGCGCTTCCAGCACCCAATAGATCAGCACCAGCGCCGGCCAATACGGCTTGAACGGCGCCCACGCCTGGGGCAGCGGCATCAGCATCAGCAACAACGACAAGGCGAGACTGCCGGCGAAGATCCACGCTTGCGTGCGCTGCCTATTCATCATGGCAGGCCTTGCCCGGTGTTCGCCACGGACGTGGGCGCCAGCGAACCCGGCGGCCCCACCGGCGATGCGGGCCGCGGCGGGCCGACCGGCTCCGGTTGATCGCGCAGCAGCAACACCTCGCCGCTGCGCGCCAAGGCCGCGGCCGGTTGCGCGATGGCTTGAGCGAACATGCCGGACGGATCGGGACCAATCGATGTGATCGTGCCGACGGGAAAACCTGCTGGGAAACGCCCACCCAAGCCCGATGTCGATATGCGATCGCCGGTTTTGACGTCCGCCGAGAGCGGAATATCCGACACCAGTAGCCGATCCGGCGCGCCGCTGCCGTGCGCGATGCCACGCAAACCCGAGCGTTCGTCCACCACCGGCACCGCGTGATTCGGATCGGTGATCAAGAGCGCGACCGACGTATGCGGCAATACCTCGACGATCTGGCCCATTACGCCGTGCGCGTCGATCACGACTTGGCCGACGTGCACGCCCTCGTCCGCGCCGACATCCAGCATCGCGCGGTTGCGCGCGGCGCCGAGATCCACATCGATCAAGCGCGCCAGTTGCACGTCCATGCCGAGCATCCGGCGAGTATCGAGCAACTGCTTGAGCCTCGCGTTCTGCTCGGCGACCGCGCCCATCCGGTTCAGGCGCGCCTGCGCCAGCAGCAGCGTCTCGCGCAAGCGGTTGTTGTCCTCGATCAAACCGGCGCGTTCGGTGAAGGCGATGCGCAGGTTCTGCGCGGTTTGCGCCGGCCACGCGGCGAGGCGGTAGATCGGCTCGATCGCGGCGGACGCGATGTAACGTGCGCGATGCAGCCAGCCGTTGCGGTGATCCAGCACCATCAGTACGCAGGCCAGTGCGAGGTAACCGATCAGCCGCAGCGTGCCGGCCGCGGCGTCGGCGAAGATCGGAGAGGATTCCTTGCGGGGCAGCGCCATGATTCAGCCGGAGACGTGAGACGAAGAGCTGCGGCAACGTCTATTTATCTTGGAGCGGCTTGAAAAGCGTAGCGAGCGAAGGCAGGTTGCGCGCCGCCGGAGCGCAGGAATCGGAGTGTACACGTCAGTACATGAGGATTCCGAGCACCGCCGACGCGCAACATCATGATTGAATCAGGCCGAGCGCAGCGGCTTTGCAAGCTGCTCGCTACTCCTGCGCGAAGAAATCACTACCATGCTGGTCGATCAGCTCCAGCGCCCGCCCGCCGCCGCGCGCCACGCATGTCAGCGGATCGTCGGCGACCTGCACGTGCAAACCCGTTTCCGCGGAGATCAATCGATCGATGTCGCGCAGCAATGCGCCGCCGCCAGTCAGCACGATGCCGCGTTCGGCCACGTCCGAACACAATTCCGGTGGGGTCTGTTCCAGCGCGGAGCGGACCGCCGCAACGATCCCCGACAGCGGTTCGTGCAGCGCTTCCAGCACCTCGTTGGAATTGATCGTGAACATGCGCGGCACGCCCTCGGCCAGATTCCGCCCGGAGACTTCCAGTTCGCGTACGTCCGATTGCGCGAACGCGCAGCCGATCTCCATCTTGATCCGCTCGGCGGTGGACTCGCCGATCAGGGTGCCGTGGTTGCGGCGCACGTAGTTGATGATCGCCTCGTCGAAGCGGTCACCGCCGATGCGCACCGACTGCGAATAGACGATGCCATTCAACGAGATTACCGCGACCTCCGAGGTGCCGCCGCCGATGTCCAACACCATCGCGCCGCGCGCTTCGTGTACCGGAATGCCGGCGCCGATCGCCGCGGCCATCGGCTCCTCGATCAGGAACACATCGCGCGCGCCGGCGCCCTCGGCGGATTCCTTGATCGCGCGGCGCTCGACTTGCGTGGAGCCGCACGGGACGCACACCAGCACGCGCGGACTGGGCCTCAAGAAACGCGAGCGGTGCACGGTTTTGATGAAGTACTGCAGCATCGCTTCGGTCATGGTGAAGTCGGCGATCACGCCGTCCTTCATCGGCCGCACCGTGACGATATTGCCGGGCGTGCGGCCGAGCATGCGCTTGGCCTCGGTGCCGACCGCCGCGACCGCGCGCGGGCCGCCGGGACCGCGGTCCTGGCGGATCGCGACGACGG
>JBDTAJ010000058.1:0-13259 GCA_039924705.1 Rhodanobacteraceae bacterium | reverse complement strand
CGGGACTGGCGATCATCGGCTGGGTGGTGTCGCTGGTGCTGATCCCGGTGGTCGCCTTCTATCTGCTGCGCGATTGGGACGTGATGATCGCCAAGATCGACGAGCTGTTGCCGCGCAACATCCAGCCTACCATCGCCCGACTGACGCGCGAATCGGATACGGTGCTCGGCGCGTTCGCACGCGGACAATTGCTGGTGATGATCGCGCTCGGTATTTACTACGCGATCACGTTGTGGGCGATCGGGCTGGATGTCGGCGTGCTGATCGGTGTTTTTGCCGGGCTGGTCAGTTTTGTGCCGTATCTGGGTTTCATCACGGGCCTCATCGCCAGCCTGATCGCGGCGCTGGTGCAGTACCACGACTGGCAGCATGTGGTGATGGTGCTGGTGGTGATGGGCGTGGGTTCGGTACTGGAAGCCTACGTGCTGGTGCCGCGTCTGGTCGGCGGCAAGATCGGATTGCATCCGGTTGCGGTGATCTTCGCGGTACTGGCGTTCGGCGAACTGTTCGGATTCCTCGGTGTGCTGCTGGCGCTACCGCTGGCCTCGGTGGCGATGGTGCTGCTTCGTTACGCGCACGAACGCTACACCGCGAGTTATCTGTACGACGAGCGCGCCGCCTCCGCGGTGGAACACGCTCCGATGACAGCGCCCGCGTCGGCGTTGGAATTGGAGCCGGCGCGGGAACAGGACGCCGCCCAGGCGGATCTCGAGACGGCGGCGTCGGACAAGCTGCAACCTTTCGCGGATGCGGATGCGGATGCGGTTGCGGATGCGGATCCGCGCGATCCCGCGCCGGATCGATGACCGCGCGACAACTCCCGCTGGGCCTGCGTTGGCCGTCGCACCAGCGTCTCGATGCGTTCCTGCCGGACGACAACCCGGCGGCGTTGCAACTGGTGCGCGCTAGCGTCGAAAGCGGCGTGGGATTATTTCTGCAGGGCGCGCACGGCGCCGGCAAAACCCATCTGCTGATTGGCGCCTGTCGCGCGGCGGTCGAGGCGGGACGCAATGCGCGGTATCTGCCGTTGGCCTCGCTGCCCGCGCCGCGTGCCGCGGCGGTGGCGGGCGTGGACAGCGGTGGATTGATCGCCATCGACGACGTGCAGGCGATCGCCGGAGACAATGACGCCGAGCGCGCGTTGTTCGATCTCTACCATCGCGCAAGCGATCATCATGCGACGCTGTTGTTTGCGGGTTCCGGGGCGCCAGCACACCTGGGGTTGATCCTGCCAGACGTGGTGTCGCGCTTGTCGGCCTGCACGCAGTGCGTGCTGAGGGCGATGGACGAGTCCGGCCGGCGTGCCGTGCTGCAGGCGCGCGCGTGCCAACGCGGCTTGCAACTGGACGACAACGTGCTCGACTGGCTGTTCGCGCGTCAGCCGCGCGATCTGGGCGCGCTGATCGCGTTGTTCGAGCGCCTGGATCACGCGGCGCTGGTTGCGCAGCGGCGCGTCACCATTCCGTTTCTGCGCGGATTGCTTACGGGAAAAAACGATCAGATCTGAGCGCGCAACCGCGCATCGAGCTCCGCCAATCGTTGCGGCGTGCCAACGTCGACCCATGCGCCATGATGCTGTTGCCAAGTCACGTTGCCGCGCGGCATTTGCGCGCGCAACAGGGGGACGATGGAAAAGCGCGGCGGTATGGCACGCGCGCCCGACATATCGCCGATCACCGCGCGCCAATCGTCCAGCAATTCCGGACGATACACACCGATGCCGGCAAAGGTCAGCGCGCGCGCTGCGCCCGGCGAATCCGAGAATGGCAGCAGCCTTTCGCCGCGATCGACACCGAAATCGCCCTGTGGATGATGCGGCGGATTATCCACCAGCACCAGATGCGCGAGATTCTGCGGCGTGTTCGGCAATGATGCGAAGTCGAAATCGCTCCAGACGTCACCGTTGACCGCGATGAAAGGTGCGTCGCCCAACAGCGGCAGCGCGTGCAACGTGCCACCACCGGTTTCCAGCGGCTTCGCGCCCTCGTGGCTGTATTCGATATGCAAACCGAAACGCGCGCCGTCGCCGAGTGCGGTCGGGAACTGTTCGGCGAGATGCGAGAGATTGATCACCACCTCGCGCACATCGCAGGCCGCGAGCCTTTCCAGATGCCATGCGATCAGCGGTTTGCCGCCGGTGCGCAGCAAGGGTTTCGGCGTCGACGACGACAGTGGATGCATCCGCTCGCCCAAGCCGGCAGCAAAGATCAAGGCTTTCACGGCGTCGGCACACTCAGATCGCGATCGCCGATTTTGTGTTCCAACAACGCGACGAAGCCGGCGAATTCCGGATGACGCGAGGCGACACTGCGCACGTAATGCCACACCCGCGGCAGATCGGCGAGATAATCGCGTTTGCCATCGCGGTACCAAAGCCGGCAGAAGATGCCGAGTACTTTCAGGTGCCGCTGCAGGCCCATCAGATCGAACCAGCGTTGCCAGGTTTCCGCATCGATGCGCGCGTCGAGCCATCCCGCATGCTGCAGCTTCGTGCGATGCATTTCCGACCATGCACACACGCGCGGTTCGTCCCAGACGATGTAGCAGTCGCGCAGCAGCGAGACCAGATCGTAGGTGACAGGCCCGATCACCGCATCCTGGAAGTCAATGATGCCGGGATTACTCTTGGTGACGATCAAAAGATTGCGGCTGTGATAATCGCGGTGCACGAACGCGCGCGGTTGCGCGAGCGCGCTGTTGACGAGCAGGCGGAACGCGGCTTCGATCACGTCCCACTCGTCGCACTCGATCGTGGCGCCAAGATGCTGTTGCAGGAACCATGTCGGCATCAATTCCAGTTCCGCCACCAGATGCGATTCGTCGTACGCCGGCAAACCCCGCGCATCGACACGGGTCTGCATGGTCAGTAACGCAGCCAGTGCGTCGGCATACAGCGCATCGACGGTTGCGTCGTTCAATTCCGGGAGGTACGTGCGGTCGCCCAGATCGTCCAACAATAGAAATCCCTGCCTGCGATCGGCCGCAAGTATCCGTGGCGCGGTCAAATCCGCGGCGCGCAAGCGCGCATCGACATCGAGCCATGACGCGACGTCCTCCCGATCTGGCGGAGCGTCCATCACGATCGCGCTGCCGGTTCTGCTGCGCGCGCGCCAGTAACTGCGGAAGCTGGCGTCCTCGGAAGCGCTCTCCAACGCGACGTCCGGATCGTCCAAAGCGGCGCGCGCGAACGCCAACCGCGTGGCGGCGCGCGCGTCGCCGGTTGTCGGAATTGGATCACTGCTGACGGCGTCGGACATGGCGGCGCAGTATAAGGGCGCATCCTATTCTTAATTCCGTTATCCTCGCGCGTCTTGCGGAGTGCGGATAGAGCTGATGCGGGATTTGCAATCGGCCAAACTTGCGGTGATCGGATTGGGCTATGTTGGCCTGCCGCTGGCGGCCGCGTTCGGTCGCCGTCTCGATACGCTCGGTTTCGATCTCAAGTCCGAGCGCATTGCCGAGTTGCGCGAGCGCCGTGATCACACCTTGGAATTGAGCGACGACGAGCTCTCCGCGGCGCCGCATTTGCAATTCACGGACAAACTCGACGAGCTGCGTGCGCGCGCTGTTTTCATCGTCACGGTGCCCACGCCGATATACGAAGCGCAGCGCCCCGATCTGCAACCGCTGATACGCGCCAGCGAGATGATTGGCGGCGTTTTGAAGCGCGGCGATATCGTGATCTACGAGTCGACGGTGTATCCCGGCACGACCGAGGAAATCTGCGGCCGATCATTGGAGCGCGCGTCCGGATTGAGATTCAACGCCGACTTTACTTGCGGCTACAGCCCGGAGCGGATCAATCCCGGCGGCCGCGAGCGCCGCATCGGCGACATCCGCAAGATTACTTCGGGTTCGACATCCGATGCCGCAGCCTTCGTCGATGCGTTGTACGCTGCGATCATCCCCGCCGGCCCTCATCGCGCGCCATCGATCCGGGTCGCGGAAGCGGCCAAGGTGATCGAGAACGTGCAACGCGATGTCAACATCGCGCTGATCAACGAACTCGGAAGATGTATGTCGATACATAGACGAGTGATAACGACGCCCTGCGGGCGAAAGGTCACTGCCCGGAGGGTTGCTCCAAAGTGGCCGCCATACGACGTTGCACCCCTTGGCCATAGAGTGGGTGGTTATGCTGCGCGCGCCCTGTCTGGTGACCGCAGTGGATGCAACGCGGCTCGCTTTGGTTGGCGTTGAGAGGCACTAGATGGACGCGATGACGCACACCCATCTCGACCGGCTTGAGGCCGAATCGATACGCATCCTGCGCGAGACGGTGGCCGAATGCCGGCATCCGGTGTTGCTGTATTCGATCGGCAAGGATTCGTCCGTCCTGTTGCACCTGCTGTTGAAGGCGTTTCAGCCCGGCAAGCCGCCGTTGCCGTTGCTGCACGTCGATACGACCTGGAAATTCCGCGAGATGATCGAATTCCGCGATCGTCGCGCACTGGAAACTGGTATCGAACTGATCGTGCATATCAATGAGGATGGCGTGCGCCGCGGCATCGGCCCGGTCACGCACGGCGCGTCCGTGCACACCGAAGTGATGAAGACGCAAGCGTTGCGGCAGGCGCTGGACAAACACGGTTTCGATGCCGCGATCGGCGGCGCGCGTCGCGACGAAGATCCTGCGCGCGCCAAGGAGCGCGTGTTCTCGCTGCGCGGCGCCGGTCAACGCTGGGAACCACGCAAGCAACGCCCGGAACCGTGGGCTCTATTCAATACCCGGCTGGCGCAGGATGAATCGCTACGCGTGTTTCCGCTGTCGGATTGGACCGAGCTCGATGTGTGGCTGTACATCCGCCGCGAGAACATCCCGGTGGTGCCGCTGTATTTCGCCGCAGCGCGTCCGGTGATCGAGCGCAACGGCGCGCTGCTGGTGCGCGACGACGAACGCATGCCGTTGAATCCCGGCGAAGCCACAACGATGCGCCGCGTGCGCTTTCGCACGCTCGGTTGCTGGCCGCTGACCGCGGCGGTCGAATCGTCCGCGTCGAATCTGGACGAGATCATCGTCGAAATGCTGGAGACGCGGCTGTCCGAGCGTGCCGGCCGCATCATCGACCTGGATCCCGCTGATTCGATGGAGCACAAGAAGCGCGAGGGCTACTTCTGATGGCCCGCGCGAACGACGACATTGCGACTCGTCTGCGCGCGTTGGAGCGCCGCGACACGCTGCGCATCGCGATCTGCGGCAGCGTGGACGACGGCAAGAGCACGTTGCTCGGACGCTTGCTGGCCGAGGCCGGCATGATCCCCGACGATCGTCTGCAACAGATGCTGCGCGACAGCCGCAAGCACGGCACGCAGGGCGAAGCGCCCGATTACGCATTGCTGCTGGACGGTCTGGAAGCCGAGCGCGAGCAAGGCATCACCATCGATGTCGCATGGCGTTACTTCGGCACGTCGAAACGCGCCTTCATCGTCGCGGATTGTCCCGGCCACGCGCAGTACACCCGCAACATGGCGAGCGGCGCGTCCGGCGCGGAACTCGGCGTCGTACTGGTCGACGCGCGCGCCGGCGTGCAGACGCAAACGCGCCGGCACGTGGCGATCCTGGCGCTGTTCGGCGTGCGCCGCGTGCTGTTTGCCGTCAACAAACTGGACTTGATCGGTTACGACGTCGCGCGTTATGCCGCGATCGAACACGAGTGCAAGGAGCTGGCGCGCACGCTCGGCATTGCGCAGGCCGATGCGATCCCGGTGTCGGCATTGAACGCGGACAATCTGGTGGCGAACTCGCCGCGCACGCCGTGGTACGTCGGCCCGCCACTGCTGGCATATCTCGAAACGGTGCTCGTGGAGCAGCGTGCGGACGATGCCTTCGCGTTGCCGGTGCAGTGGGTCAATCGTCCCGATGCGCATTTCCGCGGCTATGCCGGCAGCATCAGTGGCGGGCGCGTCTGCGCGGGCAGCGAGATCGTGGTGCTGCCGGGCGGCCAGCGCAGCCGTGTCGCGCGCGCGATCGGCGGCAATGGTGATTTGTCGTCCGCGAGCGCGGGCGACGCGGTCACGCTGACCTTGGCCGATGCCATCGATGTTTCGCGTGGCGACGTGATCGCCGACGCCGCACATCCGCCGCAGATCGCCGCACAATTCGCTTGTCATTTGCTGTGGCTGGACGACGCGCCGCTACTGCCGGGGCGGCGTTATCTTTTCAAGCTCGCCACCGGCACGCTCGGCGCGCAGGTCACCGAGATCAAATACCGAGTCGATCCCGACACCCAGGCGCGACTCGCGGCAACAAGACTTACCGCCAACGAGATCGGCTATTGCAATCTGTCGCTGGACGCGGACATTTCGTACCAGCCGTATGCGCGCGATCGCACACTGGGCGGTTTCATCCTCATCGACCGCGAGAGCAACGCCACCGTCGGATGCGGCACGCTGGATTTCGGCTTGCGCCGCGATAGCAACGTGCACTGGCAGCATCTGGATGTCGATCGCGTCGCGCGCGCGCGCATCAAGGGTCAGCCGCCGCGCTGCTTGTGGTTCACCGGCCTGTCGGGCGCCGGCAAATCGACGATCGCGAACCTAGTCGAACGCCGCCTGCACGCCGACGGCTTCCACACCATCATGCTCGATGGCGACAACATACGTCACGGCTTGAATCGCGATCTAGGTTTTACCGACGCCGATCGCGTCGAAAATATCCGTCGCGTCGCCGAAGTCGCCAAGCTGATGCTCGACGCAGGGCTGATCGTGATCGTTTCCTTCATCAGCCCGTTCCTCGCCGAGCGGCGCATGGCGCGCGCTTTGTTCGGGGAAGGCGAATTTCTGGAAGTGTTCGTCGACGCGCCGCTGAAAGTGTGCGAAGAGCGCGACGTCAAAGGCTTGTACGCCAAGGCGCGCGCCGGCGACATCGACAACTTCACCGGCGTGGGTTCGCCCTACGAACCGCCGGAATCCCCGGAAGTGCATCTGCATTCCGACCGCGAACCGCCGGCGGAATCGGCGCGCACGGTGATTACCGCGCTGGGGTTGTAATCTCTTCGAGTTGTTTCTTTCAACATCCCTGCCTTTTCTCGCGCAGTCCGTACTGCGCGAAACAAGATAGGGATGTCGAGTCGCGCGGCCGCAGCGGACCAAGACGACCTTGCGAAAGAGCAAGATCAAGATGGATTCCCGCTTTCCTCGCTCCTCAAAGCGCGGCCATCCATGTCCGCTCTCCACGTCGCGGGAATGACGTCCGGAGTAGGAGGTCGCAACGCAAGTTGCATTCAACCGTCCGAATCAGTACCATTTCAGTCCTCATTAGGACAAATGTGCATGCTCCGCGTCAGCCGGCTCGCCGATTACGCCTCCGTGGTGATGACCTGCCTTGCGCGCAGGCCGCGCGAGGTGTTGTCCGCAGTGCAGATCGCCGAGGATGCGCGGTTGGAATTGCCGACGGTCAGCAAATTGCTGAAACAGCTCGGCCACGCCGGCCTGGTCGAATCCTTCCGCGGCGCTTCGGGTGGTTATCGCCTCACGCGTGCCCCGGCGCAGATCAACCTCGCCGAGATCGTCGAGGCGCTGGACGGCCCGATCGGCCTCACCGAATGCAGTGCCGGCCACGCCGGTTGCGAGCGCGAAGCGTATTGCGATATCTCGCGTGCGTGGCAGGGCATCGGGTCCGCGTTCGACGCCGCGCTGCGCGACGTGAGTCTGGCCGACATGCTGCGTCCGCGCGCGCAACCGCGCCGTGTCGCGGTGCGCAGCCACGTCGGCGCGGCGTGAGAGGCGACGCATGTCCACCGAGCGCACCGACATCGAAAACCTACTCAACCGACGCTACAGCGCCGGTTTCGTCACCGACATCGAAACCGACAGTCTGCCGCCTGGCTTGTCGGAAGATGTCGTGCGTGCGATCTCGTTGCGCAAGGGCGAGCCGGAGTGGATGACGCAATGGCGACTGGATGCCTATCGCCACTGGCTGACGATGACGCCGCCGCATTGGGCCAAATTGAACATCGATCCGATCGATTTTCAGGCGATCAGTTATTACGCGGCGCCCAAGCAGGGGCCGAAATCGCTGGCCGAGGTCGATCCGAAACTTCTGGAGACCTACGAAAAACTAGGCGTGCCGCTGCACGAGCGCGCCCGGCTAGCCGGCGTCGCCGTGGATGCGGTGTTCGATTCGGTGTCGGTCGGTACCACGTTCCGCAAGGAATTGGCCGAGGCGGGCGTGATCTTCTGCTCGATGAGCGAGGCCATCCGCGAACATCCCGAACGGGTGCGCCCATATCTGGGTTCCGTGGTGCCGCAGGGCGACAACTATTTCGCCGCGCTGAACTCGGCGGTGTTTTCCGACGGGTCGTTCGTCTTCATCCCGAAAGGCGTGCGCTGCCCGATGGAGCTGTCCACGTATTTCCGGATCAACGCGATCAACACCGGTCAGTTCGAGCGCACCCTGATCATCGCCGAGGAAGGCGCGCAGGTCTCGTATCTGGAAGGCTGCACCGCACCGATGCGCGACGAGAACCAGTTGCACGCGGCGGTGGTGGAGTTGATCGCGTTGGAACGCGCGCAGATCAAATACTCGACCGTGCAGAACTGGTATCCGGGCGACGAGAACGGCAAGGGCGGCATCTACAACTTCGTGACCAAGCGCGGCGATTGCCGGGGCGACGATTCGAAGATTTCGTGGACCCAGGTCGAAACGGGATCGGCGATCACCTGGAAATACCCTTCGTGTATTTTGCGCGGCGATCGCTCCATCGGCGAGTTCAATTCGGTGGCGCTCACCCATCACCGCCAGCAAGCCGACACCGGCACCAAGATGATCCACCTCGGCAAGAATACGAAGTCGAAAATCGTATCCAAGGGTATTTCCGCCGGACACGGCCAGAACACCTATCGCGGTCTGGTGAAAATGGAGAAGGGCGCCGACAACGCGCGCAACCATACCCAATGTGATTCGCTATTGATCGGAAAAAAATGCGGTGCGCATACTTTTCCGTACATGGAAGTGAAAAATCCGAGCGCGATCGTCGAGCACGAGGCGACCACCTCCAAGATTTCCGACGACCAGTTGTTCTACGCGCGTTCGCGCGGCATCGCGGAGGAGGACGCGGTGTCGATGATCGTGGATGGTTTCTGCAAGCAGGTATTCCGCGAACTGCCGATGGAGTTCGCGGTGGAAGCCAAGAAGCTGCTGGAAGTGAGCCTCGAGGGCGCGATCGGATGAGCGCGGCGCTCGAATCTCATTGGGATGCCGTGTACACCGGGAAGCGCGAGGCGCAGACCAGTTGGTATCGCCCGCATCTCGACGCATCCCTGCGCATGATCGATGCGCTGGATTTGCCGCGCGATGCGGCATTGCTGGATGTCGGCGGCGGCCGCGCCACATTGGTCGACGACCTGCTGGAGCGTGGCTTTGGTGACATCACTGTGTTGGACATCTCCACGGTGGCGTTGGACGAAGCGCGGGCACGACTCGGCCCCAACGCGGCATCGGTGCACTGGCTCGTTGGCGACGTGACGCAAATCGACCTGGCGCCGGCGCACTGCGCGTTGTGGCACGACCGCGCCGTGTTCCATTTCATGATCGAGTCGGACGCGCGGGCGCGTTACGTCGCCGCCGCGGCACGCGCCGTGCGGCCCGGTGGTTACGCCGTGATCGGCACGTTCGCGGTGGACGGCCCGCCGCGCTGCAGTGGTCTGCCGGTTGCACGTTATAACGCCGAGGCGCTGGCGGAAACCTTCGCGCCTGCGTTCGAGAAAATCTCCGGCTGCCGCGACGCGCACCGCACGCCGTCAGGTAGCGAACAAGCCTTTACCTATATCGCGTTGCGTCGCCGCTATGCGGCCGTTTAAATCGATCGGGTACGGATCATGCTGAAAATTGACAACCTCCATGTTCGCGTCGCCGGCCGTGAAATCCTCAGGGGACTTTCGCTGCAAGTGAACGTGGGCGAAGTGCACGCGATCATGGGTCCGAACGGCGCGGGCAAATCCACGCTGGGTCATGTGCTGGCCGGGCACGAAGGCTATGAAGTCACGCAAGGTTCGGTGACCTATGACGAAAAGAACCTTCTCGACATGGCGCCCGAGCAGCGCGCCGCGGCCGGGGTGTTCCTCGCCTTTCAATATCCGGTCGAAATTCCCGGCGTCAACAATACCTATTTTCTGCGCGCGGCCTTGAATGCGCAGCGCAAGGCGCACGGCAACGCGGAATTGGACTCGATGGAGTTCCTGAAGCTGGTCCGCGAGAAACTCAAGGTGATGCAGTTGTCGCCGGAACTGCTCAATCGTGCGGTCAACGAAGGCTTCTCCGGCGGGGAAAAAAAGCGCAACGAGATTTTCCAGATGGCGGTGCTGGAACCGCGTCTGGCGATCCTCGACGAGACCGATTCCGGCCTCGACATCGACGCGCTGCAACGCGTGGCCGAGGGTGTCAATACGATGCGCGCGCCGCAACGCGCCTTCATTGTGATCACGCATTACCAGCGATTGCTCGACTACATCGTGCCGGACTTCGTGCACGTGCTAGCCGATGGCCGTATCGTCGAAAGCGGTGACGCGACGCTTGCGCACGAACTGGAAGCGCACGGTTACGCCTGGGTCGCCGAACGCAAACTCGCGGAGGCCGGGGCGTGAACAGCGGCTTCGTCCAGTCGATGCGTGACGCCGCGAAAATCCAGCGTCTGCCGGGCAGCGGCATCGGCTGGCTGGACATTGCGCGAGCGGAAGCTCTGGACGAGTTTCTTGCCGCAGGCTTGCCCGGCACCCGCGACGAACTGTGGAAATACACCGCGCTGCGCGCATTGTCGCAGCGTGCGTATGCCGCGCACGACGACATGGCGGCAACGCGGGCGGTAGACGCGACATTGCTGGAACTGCCCGATATCGACGGACCGCGGCTGGTATTCGTCAATGGCGTATTCCGCGCGGATCTCTCGAAACTCCACGCACTGCCCGATGGGTTGAGCTTGAGGCCGCTGTCGCGCACTCTGGCCGAACAGCCGGAACCGCTGCGATTCCTGCTGGCGCGCCGACCGCAGGAGTGCACCGACGCTTTCGTCGCATTGAACACCGCGCTGGCCTCGGATGGCGTGGTGTTACACGTTGCTGATGGTGCGCGCATCCGTGGGCCCGTGCATATCATCCACATTGGAGTGCCAGCCGACGGTGACATGGCTTGGCATGCACGAAGCATGATCCGGCTCGGCAATGACGCCTGGTTGGGCCTGATCGAGCATCACGTCGGTACCGACGAGCACGCACATTTCGCCAATCTGGCCAGCGACTATATCCTGGGTGAGCGCGCCAGGCTTGACTTGCTCGTCATTCAAAACGCCGCGAATGCGGCAACCCTGCTGCGCCGCAGTGAATTCCATTTGCAGTACGCCGCACATGGTTCGTTGCACGCACTCGAACTGGGCGGCGCGTTGTCTCGGCACGAAATCCGCGTCGCACTGGACGGCGACCTTGCGCGTTTTGACAGCCGCGGCGCGTTTGCGTTGCGCGCGCGTCAACATGTGGATACGGAATTGTTGATCGAGCATCGCGGCCGCGACACGGCCAGCGATGCGCTGTGGCGCGGTGTCGCCGATGACCGCGCGCGCGGCGTTTTTCACGGCGCGATCACCGTGGCGCGGGGCGCGGACGGCGCGGATGCGAAACTCTCCAACAAGAACCTGCTGTTGTCGCGCGATGCCGAGATCGACACCCGGCCGGCATTGGAGATTTACGCCGACGAGGTCAAGGCCGCGCACGGCGCGACGGTCGGACAGCTCGACGAACGCGCGTTGTTCTACATGCGTTCGCGCGGACTCGCAGCGGAGGACGCGCGAATGCTGCTGGTGCGCGCATTCTGCGCGACGGCATTGACGGGCATCGAACCGCAAGCCTTGCGCGAATACGCCGAAGCGCTGCTGCTGGCGCATCTGCCGAGGCAGGCCGCGGTAGCGGTATGAACACACCGCGTGCCAATCGACCCCACCCCAATCCCTCGCTTGCAGGGGAGGGAGACGCGCTCGCAGCTCGGGTGGGCGGCGGTAATACCAATTGGGCGCGCATCCGTGCGGATTTCCCGATCCTTTCGCGCGCGGTGCACGGCAAGCCGCTGGTGTATCTGGACAGCGCCAATACCTCGCAGAAGCCAGCCGCCGTGATCGAAGCGGTGGATCGTTTCTACCGCGAACACAACGCCAACGTTTCGCGCGCGGTGCACCAACTCGGCGAGGAAGCGACCGCACTGTACGAAGGCGCGCGTGACAAGTTGGCCACGTTTATCGGCGCGAACCATCGCGACGAAGTGGTGTTGACGTCGGGTACGACCATGGCGATCAATCTGGTCGCCTACAGTTACGCGCTGTCGCGCTTGAAACCCGGCGACGCAATCCTGGTCACGCAGATGGAGCACCACGCCAATATCGTGCCGTGGCAACTGGTCTGCACGCGCACCGGCGCGCACCTGAAAGTGGCGCCGATCAGCGAATCGGGCGAGCTGATGGTAGAGAAGTTCATCGAGCTGTTGACGCCGGAGGTGAAGCTCGCCGGCGTGGTACACGTTTCCAATGTGCTCGGCACGGTCAATCCGGTGCGTGAACTCGCGTGCGAATGCCGCAAGCGCGGCATTCCGTTGTTGATCGACGGTTCGCAGGCCGCGCCGCATCTGCCGCTGGACGTCAAATCGATTGGCTGCGATTTTTACGCCATCACCGGCCACAAGATGTGCGGGCCAACCGGCACCGGCGCCTTGTGGGCGAAACGCGAACATCTCGCGTCGATGCCGCCGTTCTTCGGTGGCGGTGAGATGATCCGCGAAGTGAAGTTCACTGGCACCACCTTCGCCGAACCACCGCACAAGTTCGAGGCCGGCACCCCGAACATCGCCGGTTTCACGGGGTTGGGCGCCGCGGTCGAGTATTTGTCCGCGCTCGGGATGGCGAACATCGCCGCGCGCGAACGCGAATTGCTCGAGTATGCGACGCGGCGTTTGCACGAAGTCCCCGGCCTGCGCATCTTCGGAAACGCGCCGGACAAGGCCGCCGTGATCTCGTTCCTGATCGATGGCGTGCACGCGCATGATCTTGCCACACTGCTGGATCACGAAGGCGTCGCGGTGCGCTCTGGCCACCATTGCGCGCATCCGTTGATGCAGTTCTATGGCGTGCCCGCCACTGCGCGCGCGAGTTTCGCGTTCTACAACACGCGCGAAGAGGCCGACGCGCTGGTCGAGGCGATCGGTAGGGTGCGCAAGATGCTTGGGTAGAGCGGGAGTGGGAAACGAAGAATCATGCAGCGAGCCGTGCGCAATCCGTCATTTG
>JBDTAJ010000057.1:0-5700 GCA_039924705.1 Rhodanobacteraceae bacterium | reverse complement strand
GCTGCGCAAACCCGAATCGCCGCGTTCCAGTTCCTGGCAGATCAGCCCGTAGCTGACCGCGTTCATGCCGCCGCCGCCGTACTGTTCCGGGATGGTCGCGCCGAGCAACCCCAAGCTCGCGATTTCCGGAATCAACTCACTCGGGAAGCGCGCCTGATCGAAACAGTCGCCGATGATCGGCAGCACGCGCGCATCGACGAAACGCGCGACGGTGTCTTGCACCATCCGTTCCTCGTCGCTGAGTTGCGAGCGGATGTCGTACAGATCGAGCGGGTCGAGGGGGGCGGCCATGCGGGCTTCCGGGCGGCGAGGCAAGCAGAATATTGTAGCCGAGCCGGGAATCGGAACCATCTGGTCGTCATTCCGGGACGTCCAGCGACAGTCCTGGTTACCGCTCCGCTTTACGTATTGCTCACCCCATGCGGCACATGCCCGGTGGCGACATGGCGGCGCGCGGAGTCGGCATTGGCACGCGAATCGTCGAAGAAGATGTCGGCGCCGAAGGCTTCCAGAAACGGCCCCTTATCGCGGCCGCCCAGGAACAGCGCCTCGTCGATGCGCACGCCCCAGCGGCGCAAGGTGAGGATCACGCGCTTGTGCGCGGGGGCCGAGCGCGCGGTGACCAGCGCGGTGCGGATCGGCGAGGCCTCCGCCGGAAATGCCGCCTGCAGGCGATGCAGGGCTGCGAGAAATCCGCGAAATGGGCCGCCCGACAAGGGTTCGTCCCAGCGCTCGGATTCATTGCGGTGGAACGCATCCAGCCCTTGCTCCTGCGACAATCGCTCGGATTCGTCGCCGAAGATCACCGCATCGCCGTCGAAGGCGATGCGCAACTGTTGCGGATGGGTGCGTCGCGCTTGCGAGGGCAGGATCGTGGCCGCCGCCACGCCCGCGCACAGCGCGCGCGCGACGTCGTCTGCGTTCGACGACAGAAACAGATCCGCGTGAAACGGCGCGATGTAATCGGAGGTCGGCTCGCCGGAGGTGAATGCCGCGCGCGTAATGCCAAGCCCGTGATGCTGGATCGAATTGAAGATGCGCAAACCGGTGTCGCCGGAATTGCGCGACAACAGGATGATCTCGACCTTGGGCATTTCCGGTGCGGGGTGGTTGAGCGCCAGCAGCTTGCGCGCCAGCGGAAACGCGACGCCGGGTCCGAGCAGATCATTCTCGTGCGCGATTTGATAGGCGCGATAGGCGTCCAACCCCTCGCGCTCGAACAACGCGTGCGATTCGGAAAGATCGAACAGCGCGCGCGACGAGATCGCGACGACCAGCTTGTCGTCGCGAGGGGATTCGGAGTTATGGATATTTTCGGATTCCACCGCATCAGTTTCGAATAAATGTGTCGATTCCGCCAGAGCAGGCCAAAGACGGCCGCCAACGAGCGAGCTTTGCAACGCCTGGCAGCGAGCGGGGCCAAGAAATCCTGCGGAAAAGCTGGATCCCCGTTTGCGTAGGAATGACGATCACGGCGTCAGCGCAGCCCCGTTTCGTTGCGCGCGATGACGAGCCGCTGAATTTCCGATGTTCCTTCGTAGATTTCAGTGATCTTGGCGTCCCGGAAGTAACGCTCCAGCGGCATTTCCTTGGAATAGCCCATGCCGCCGTGCACCTGCACCGCTTGGTGGGTGATCCACATCGCGGCCTCCGACGCGGTCAACTTCGCGACCGCGGCTTCGGTGCTGAAACGGCCGCCATTGGCCTGCGCCTGTTGCTTGGCCCACGCCGCGCGCAGTGTCAACCATTCCGCCGCATCCAGTTTGCATTTCATGTCGGCGATTTTCTGCTGGATCATCTGGAACGAACCGATCGGCTGGCCGAACGCCTTGCGGTCGCTCGCGTAAGTCAAGGTCGCCTGGTACGCCGCGCGCGCAAGCCCGACCGCCTGCGAGGCGATGCCAATGCGGCCCGCGTCGAGCACGCCCATCGCGATCTTGAAGCCGTGACCTTCCTCGCCGATCACTTCATCCGCGTTCGCGCGGTAATCGTCGAACTCGATCTCGCAAGTGGCAGAGGCGCGGATTCCGAGCTTGGGTTCGGTCTTGCCGCAGCGGAAACCTTGTCGCGCGGTCTCGACCATTAACGCAGTGATCCCGCGCGAGCCCTTGTCCGGATCGCTCATCGCGAACAACAAAATATATTTCGCCACTGGACCGGAGGTGATCCAGCTTTTCTTGCCGTTGATCACGAAACCGCCGTCGGCTTGCTTGACCGCGCGGCAACGCATCGCGGTGGCATCGGAACCCGACTGCGGCTCGGTCAAGGCGAATGCGCCGATCGCTTCGCCGGAAGCGATCGGGGTGACATATTTGCGCTTCTGTTCCTCGTTGCCGAACTTCAGCAGGCCATTGCAGTACAGCGTGTTGTTGACCGACATGATCGTCGAGTGCGCGCAATCGGCCGCCGCGATCTCGATCATCGCCAGCACGTAAGTGATCGCATCCATGCCCGCGCCGCCGTATTCCACTGGCACCTCGATGCCCATGAGGCCCAGCGCGCCCATCTCGCGAATGTTGTCCAGTGGAAATTTGCCGGATTTGTCGAAGTCCGCAGCGACCGGCGCAATGCGCTTTTGCGCGAAATCGCGGGCGATCGACTGGATCTGCAACTGCTCTTCGCTGAAATTGAAATCCATGCCGGTCCCCACTGCACGCATCGAATGCAAAAAATGAATCGACGATTTTAGCGGGTTTGCGCGCGTCTTGTCGGTACGCGTTGACGCAACATCCATTCGAGCAAGCCAGGCGTGGCGTACGCGCGCGGCCAGATCACGTGCGGATCGGGATGGACCGGCCCATGAGCGTATTCGGTGTAGCGCGGATAGCCACCGGCTTCGCGCAGCGCATGCACAACCGCGCGCGAACCGATCATTGCGCCGCCGTAGCCTGTCTCGACATTGGTGTCGTCGTCGTCGGCAGCATGGAATACCCATTCCGGCACGCCGGCGATCGAGGCGAGCCCGGCTAATTCGGTCATGCCCGACATCGGCACCAATGCTGCGAAGCGATCGGGCCAGGCCTTCGCCATGTCCCACGCACCGGTCGCGCCTGTCGAAAGCCCGGTCAATACGATACGACGATGGTCGATCGGCCACTCGTGCTCGACGTCGGCGATCACGGCCATCACTTGCGCCGGCACCCAATAATCCTGCGGCGATTGCGGCGCGGCGAACAGCAGGCGGAGATGTTCGCGCCGCGCGACCTCCAGCAGTTGCAGCGCGCCGTTGGCGCCGCCGGCGATCTGGTCTTCGTCGTTGTCGCCGTTCTGGCCGGACCCATGCAGGAACACGATCAGCGGCAGTTTTCCATGCGCGCCTGTCTGCGGAGGCGCGAACAGGCGATACGGCAACCCGCCCGCGCCAGGCGCGCGCCGATACAACGCGTGGCGATACCAACCTGCGCTTGAGCCGGTGGTCGCCTCGGGAATCGCACCCAAGGCCGCAAACGAAACCACGGCAAGCAACAACGGCAACAAGGTTCGCGGCATAGGCGCGTCCGGATTCAAGGACGCACAGCTTAGTCGGCGGTGCTGACCGCTGGCCAAATGCCAGGGCCGGTAGCGGCCTGGGCATTGCTTTATCTTTCCATCCTGATATAAAGATGCAATGCTCGACTTGGGCCAAGCCACCGCCTTGCTGCGCCTGTTGTCCGATCCCACCCGGGTGCGGCTGCTGGCCCTGTTGCGGCGCGAGGAACTGACCGTGGCCGAGTTGTCGGCGGTGCTGGGCTTGGCGCAACCGCGCGTGTCCACCCATCTTGCCAAATTGAAGGACGCGGGTCTGGTACGCGACCGTCGCGCCGGCGTGTCGGCCTATTACCGCTTCAATGACGGCGACGTCGATGGCGCCGCCGACGTGTTGCGTGCGTTGGAGGGCGGCATCGACGACGCGCAGATCGTCGCCGATGCGCAACGTCTGCCGTCGGTGCTGGCACGCCGCGCCCGCGAACGCGGCTGGGCCGACACGGTGGCTGGCGACATGGAACGCCACTACTCGCCCGGTCGCACCTGGGAAACCCTCGCCCGTACGTTGCTGCAATTGCTGGAAACCGGCGATGTGCTCGACATCGCTTCCGGCGACGGCGTGCTGGCCGAACTGCTTGCCCCGCACGCGCATTCGATTGTGTGCGTGGATTCCAGTGAACGTGTGGTGGCCGCCGCACGCGAACGTCTGAAAGCGTTTCGCAACGTCGAGGTGATCGAGGGCGACATGCACACGCTGGGTGATTCCTTCAGGCCGCGCAATCGTCATTTCGATCTGGTGCTGATGATGCACGCGCTGACCTACAGCGCGCATCCGGCCAAGGCGATCGCCGAAGCCGCGCGGGTGTTGAAACCCGGTGGGCGCCTGCTGGCGGCGACATTGGCGAAACACGCGCACCGCGCTGCGGTGGCGCCGTTCGATCATCGCAACTTCGGCTTCAAACGCGAGGAACTGATCGGCTACGCGCGCAAGGCCGGATTGCAAATCGTGCACTGCACGAGTGTCTCGCGCGAAGCGCGGCCGCCGCACTTCGAGGTCTTGAGCCTGTTGGCGAGAAACCCGATATGAGCATCCTGCCTTACCTGCATTCCGAACGCGCGCAAAAATTGCAAAACACGTTGGCACAACGCATCCTGATACTGGACGGCGCGATGGGCACCATGCTGCAAGCGCACGCGTTGGACGAACACGGTTATCGCGGCGAGCGCTTCGTCAGCGGTTGCGACGCCAGGCACGATCACGCGCATGCAGGCGAACATGCGCACGCCGGCGGCTGCGCACGCGACCTGCGCGGTAACAACGACCTGCTGAGCCTGAGCCAACCGCGGCTGATCCGCGATGTGCATCTGGCCTATCTGCGCGCCGGCGCGGATCTGGTCGAGACCAATACCTTCAATTCGACCTCGATCAGCCAGGCCGATTACGGCCTGCAGCATCTGGTTCGCGAATTGAATCGCGAAGGCGCGCGTATTGCGCGCGAAGCGTGCGACGAAATCGAACGCGAAATACCGAATCGCCCGCGTTTCGTGATCGGCGTGCTCGGGCCGACCAGCCGCACCGCGTCGCTGTCGCCGGATGTCAACAATCCAGGGTTTCGCAACGTCGATTTCGACGAGCTACGCGAGGCATACGCCGAAGCCGCGCGTGGTTTGATTGTAGGCGGCGCCGACGTATTGATGGTCGAGACCATCTTCGATACCTTGAATGCGAAAGCGGCGCTGTACGCGATCGCTGAAGTATTCGACGAGGCCGGCGGCCGCGTGCCGCTGATGATCTCCGGCACCATCACCGACCGCTCCGGGCGCACGCTGTCCGGGCAAACCGCGGAGGCCTTCTGGTATTCGGTCGCGCATGCGCGGCCGCTGGCGGTCGGCTTGAATTGCGCGCTCGGCGCCAGGGATTTGCGCGAACATGTCGAGGCCCTGGCACAGATTGCGGACTGCTACGTCAGTGTGCATCCCAACGCGGGCCTTCCGAACGCGTTCGGCGGTTACGACGAAACACCACAGGACATGGCCTGCGTGCTGGGCGAGTTCGCGCAATCCGGATTGCTGAATATGGTCGGCGGTTGTTGCGGCACCACCCCGGATCACATCGCCGCGATCGCCGAAGCCGTGCGCGACTGCAAACCACGCGCGTTGCCGCGTCCATTCGAGGCCGCGGCATGAATCAACGTTACACCCGCCTAGCCGGCCTCGAGCCGCTGGTCATCACGC
>JBDTAJ010000056.1:0-6496 GCA_039924705.1 Rhodanobacteraceae bacterium | reverse complement strand
ATCCCTATCCTGCACTAGCCATTTTCGAGACGTAAAATCTTCAGCCTGCTGAAGATCGCGATCCTTGGCTTCAGTGAAAACAAGCCCGTCAGTGAGGGCAGTGCCAAGATGGGCGACCCGTGCAATTGGCAGTGTGATAGGACCCGAAATCGCAGCCATCGAATCGACCCGGCGCCCGCCAGCGAAGCAGGTTCGCTTCGCCGACTTCATATGTTGACCTTCGTGGCGCGCGCCTCGGCGATGATCCGGTCCGCCAATGCGTGCACCTCGCGCAAGTCGTACACGGTCATGCGACGGCCAAGCCGGATCGGCGTCAACTTGCCTTTGCGGCACAGTTCGAACAGGTAGGTTGGCCCGCACGCGAGAATGCGGCAGGCATCGGCCTTGCGACCGAAGCGGGCTTCTTCGAGGAGTGTGCTCATGTGACCGTCCATGTGAGCGCGATTGCGCGGACGGTTTATCTATTTACTACTATTTCCAGAAGAAACAAGCACTGAGCTAGCACGATGCGCACTGAGCTAGCTCGATGCGTACTGAACCACTTCGATGTATACGCAACCGGCTCAGTGTATGTTTCCGCGGTGACTGCGTTTGCGTTCGGCTGCCTGTTTGTTTGACTGTACCGTCTCGCATCACCCCAGAATGTCTTTCGCGCGCGGCATCGTTCGTCGCCCGTGTCTCCGGATGCGGCGAAGGTACTAAAATTCAAACAAACTCGACAGTTGCCAAGCGCTGACGCGCGGCAGTGATTGCGAGGTGCCCATAGTGCTTGTCGATCATAGTCAATGACGTGCCGACGAGGCGCGCGACCTCCAGCGGAGTCATACCGGCTTGAATTGCGGCGGTGACCCAGCTATGTCGCAAGGTGTAAAGACACACGCCAGTCGGCAGCTTCGCGTCCGCTGCGGCATCGCGCACCAATTCATCCCAATCGGATGGCGCCCAAGGTTTGCCGTCATCGCGGGTCAGCAGGAACGCGCCAGGCAACTTGCCCTTGGCCAGCCGCTTGAATAATTCCACGGCAGCAGGTGCAAGCGGTACCGTGCGCGATCCGGTTTTGCCATGCAGAGTCAACGATCCGGTGCGATGCTCGAATTGCGAACGCCGTGCCGAAACAAGCTCGCCAACGCGCGCGCCGGTCAACATCGCGGCTTCAATCAAATCGCCGACAGCACCTACGGCAGCATTGCGCAAAGCGCGGCGTTGGGTCAGATCAAGGTATAGCGTGCGGCGCTTCCCCGCGTTCTTGAACGCCTTGACGGCTTCCCATTCAATCGCTTGCCCTTTGCCGACAAAGCGCCGCGCAACCGCGAAATTGAGCGCGGCTTTCAACGTAATCAGGTTGCGGTTCGCGCTGGCCTTGGCCAAGCCGCCTGATACCAGCCCGTCACGCCACGCTTCGATGCGCGCTTGCCGCAAACGATCAAGCGCGATCTTGCCAATAGCATGGTCGTAGACGGTACGCTCGAAGCGCCTAGCCGCATCGTACGCGGTGCCCGCGCCTTTCACTCGGCGGCGATCCTCTACATAAGCACGGCACGCATCCGCCACGGTTTCCGCGATCTTGCGATCCACGCCGGCTCGCTGATTCGTTGCCCACTCGCGCGCGGCCTTGCAGGCCGCTTGATAGTCCACTGTTGATGTGACGTGTCCTAGTGAGTGGTAGCGGTGCCGCTTCTCGTCGTCGTGCAGGCGCGCGATCCACGTCGCACCATCCGGCAACTTGCGCACACCTAGCGATAGTCCGCGTTCCAGCGGCGCGGCCCAATAGGGCTCGCGTCGCGGTGTCAGTTTCGCGCGGACGTTGGATAGATGGATTGCGTGAGCGGTCATGTTCGGGTGATCCGTACGGATGCGGTACGGATATTGCCACGCGAACGGCTGCGAACGCAAACGGTATGAAATGGCTTCACAGCTACGTTTACGCGACTTCATGCGAACCCATGAAAACGTCATTTTTAGCCTTCACACGGCAAGGGTCGCAGGTTCGATCCCTGCACCGCCCACCAATCGATCGCGCACAAAAAAGCCGGGATGATTCCGGCTTTTTTGTCATGCATGGCGCGGATCGAAATTCAAGGTGCGGGAGCGACGCCGCAATTCGCGCCAGTGTCATCGACGGCCAGATCTTCGACCGTGATGCGGCCGGAAGCGTCGATGCGCACGAACTTTCCAGGCACGCGGTCGCTGCTGACGCCAAGTGGGTCGGTCGGCGTCTTCTTGGCGCAAATCACCACTTGCGACAGGGCGCCACCCGCACCGATGACCGCGCCGCGCTGATCGAAGGCGATCAGATTATCGGTGGTGTCGGCGGGATACATATTGATGCTGACATTGGGCTGCGTCTGCGTGACGCGCAGCATCTCATCAGTACCCGCCGTGTAGGACGGCACGCCCGTCAGCGTGGTATCCCGCCATATCATCCAGCCGTTTTCCAGCGAGTCATCGGCAGCGGTACAGCTCAAGCCGTCGATGCTCCCACAGAACGCGGTGGGATAATGCCGTCCGACCGCTTCGTTACGCGCGTATTGCAAGGATGCTAGCACCTGGTTGGCCTGCGCGCTCACCTGGTTGCGATGCATGAAATCGCGGAAGCTTGGCCACGCAATCGCGGTCAGCACCGCGACGATTAGGACGGTGATCATCAGCTCGATCAGGCTGAACCCGCGGGTGCGTGTGTCGGACATCATCGTCGGCCTAGTGAGTCTGGCAGTAGTGCGCGGCTTGCGCGCGCGCATCGGCCCGCGCCTGTTCGCGCTGCGCGGGCGTCAAAGTGCGCACCTGGGCATTATTGTCGCTGCGCGCCAGCCGCTTGCCGCTCTGGAGCTTGGTGAGGTTCTGACGAGCGGCCGAGCAATTGGCGGCCACGGCGTTGCTATCAACCTTTTGCAGGGCGGCCTGATTGGACTGCGCGTGCGACTGGATGTCCGCCGGCGGCGGCTTGTAGCCCATGCCGGGCGGCATCGGCGTAGGCGCGTCGTCGTCCACATTGACGGTTTTCACCGCATGGTCGGGTGGCGTCTGCGAATAATGCACCGTGTCGTTGGCGTCGGTCCATTTGTAGTAGTCGCCGGCTTGCGCCGTGGCGCAAATCATCGCGCCCGCGCAAAGCGCGCCGATGACCCATGCATTCGCGCGCAAATGCGTCATCAGTCGCTGCCCCAACAGTGCAGACCAGGCGTCGAAGGCAACTTGACTCCGGCGCGGTCGAGCGTCAGTACACCGCAGTCAGTATCGTCGGTGGCTTGGGTAGCCTGCGGTGTCGCCACAAGCTTGAAGTACGGGGGAGCAGGAGGACTCGTGAACGTTCCCGCATCGACATTGATCAGGTAGAAGCGGCTGGCCGATCCGTTGCCGCTTTGCGTGCTGTAGGGGTCGGCGTTGTAACCGAGGGCGGTCATCGAGGCTGTGTAGGCATTATTCGAATAGAAATACCTTTCCTCGCGCGCGGCCGCGTCGGTCATCGCGTTGATCGCCTGGATGCGCGCCGCGCGTTTGACATACTGCTTGTACGACGGAATCGCGATAGCGGCGAGAATGCCGATCACCAGCACCACGATCATCAGTTCGATCAGGGTGAACCCGCGTTGTCGAAGTCTCATCACGCCCCCTGTGTATGAATCAAGCACGTGCAGCAAGAGCGCGCTTGATCCGAGTGCGGCGCATCCTTGCGCCACGCAGACCCCCGATTGAAAATCGAAGGTTTTCCTATTGATCCAGCGGCTCGCGCCACGACAGCTCGCCGCTGAGCACTTTGCCGAGCACATCGATCTTCTGGCAGATGATAGCGCCGGTGGAAGTCTGAGTGCAGGCGGTGACGCCATTGTCGCCCGTGCCGGTGCCGACATGCAGACTCGGCGAGGCCGGCAACCCGGCGCCCAGCGAAACGCTGGTATTGGCGAAGCCTGTTACGGGATTCTTGCCGAACCCAAAACCGTTGGTAGCCGAGGCCAGACTCGGATCGCCGGAGCCGCTCTTGTAGTTCAAGGCGAACTCTTCGGCGGTGCCGACGTTGTTGCAGATGCTCATGCCAGGGGTGAAGGCATTGGTGATCAACACCCCGCCCAGCAACGCCTGCGCGCTGACGACGCGTTCCGCCGGCGACGCGCCGGGCGCGCTCAGATTGCGATAGAAACCGGCCTTGCCCGTCGGCGGCGCTTCGTTGAACAACATTTGCAACTCATCGTAAGTGGTGGCGCCGCTGGGATCGCCGGTGACCGTGTTATAGATGCACAGTACGCTGGTGAGATCGGCGCACACCTGCACATTGGTGACGTTCTCCAAGTCGGCTTTCGTCAGCGGCAAGGTGAATGGCGACTGCGGATCGCCGGCTGGCAACAATTCCGGATCGATCATGCCGGCGATCAACTGTTGGTCGACGGTGGAGAGATCGTCCTTGGACAGCAGCCGGCCGGTGCCGATATAAACCTCGGGCGCGCTGCGGTCGTTGAGGCCAATCGTCGGGCGCGCCAGCACCGGCAAGCCGACGTCGAACATCATTTCGGGCTTCCAGGTTGTCGGATCCGGGTTCTCGTTCATGGCGAGCTTCCACAGCGAACCCTTGAACTCGATGGGCGCGGCGCCGCCTTCGTCCCGCACGCTGCCGAAATACACCGCCTCGGCCTTGTCGTTGAGATTGAAATCGCTGGCGATCAGATCGCCCGCAAAGCTCTTCGCGCCCTTGCCCAAGCCCCCAACATTGGAGAAGTCGAGTTCGGTATTGCCGCCCATCACGGTCAGCGGCGTGATGGTGTCAGCGCCGCAATCCGCGGGCCGGGGAACTTCACCCGAGACGCAACCCAGGTCGTACGAGAACAATCGCAAGGGTGCGGCGGAAGTCACCGCGGTGCCCTTGAGGCCGGTGAAATCGGGCGCGGTCGGGCCGGAACCGATGAACAGGAAGAACTTGTCCGGGTTGCCGAAAGACGGATCGCGTATCACCGCGAACGCCGGCACCGAGGTGGTGAAGCTCTGGCCCTTGCCGTCGGTCGATGCGGGCGTCAACTCGGCCAGCACCGTCGGCGGTTGTTCGGGATCGGTCACGTCGAGCACGACATAGGCCGAATACGAGGTTTGCTTGACGCACGTCGCCGGAGCGCACGCCGTCGGGTCGTAATGGGAGGTGTCATCCAGCGCGGTGGGCGTCTGGATCATGCCGCCGCCGAGACGGAACGGCACCACCAGCACGGTGCCCCAACCGCCCGGATGGCATTGCGCTGGGGCGGGAGCGTCACTGCAGTCGTCCGCATTCGGCGCGAACACCTTGGCGTCGGTGGCGACCGGGTTGCCATCCACGTAGAACACGTGCTGGGCCTGATAGGCGGGATCGGTCAACCAACGAAGATGCGGCAGCAGGTTGCCCGGCACGTAACCCCACAGTTCGCTACCCAGCGGATGCGCGGTCCCGCCGCCACTGATAGGCGTGGTCGAGAGCTTGTGCTGGGACGCATCGTAGAAGCCGCCGTTGAAGGCATGCAGCATGCCGTCGTTGGCGCCGACGTAGGCAACTTGGCGACGATCGCGATAATGCGCTCTGAATTTGGCGTACGTGACGTCGCCGTAGAGCAAGTCGTAAGCCTCGGCCGGGCGCCCGACCACCAGCGGTGTGGAATCGATGATGTCGCCCAGGCGCGTGGACACATTGCCGGCGGCCGCATCGAATGCGGTGCCATCGATGGTGCGCGAGCGCATCCCGGATGAAGCCAGGAATCCCGGGTCGTCCTCGCCGCGGACCCAGTCGACGATGTTCTGCGCTTCGACCGGATTGTTGGTATTGAGGAAGCCCAGATCGCCCGACAACGTGCTGTCGCCGTTCACAAGCCCATAGAAACCGGTGGGGCCCGTGGCGCCGCTCCAGACGAAATCGGTTTGTTCGCCGGCATCGACGATACCATTATGGTTCTTGTCGACCCAGGTGAAAATGTAGCGGCCGTTCGCGGCCGAATCGGTGTAGGGACTGCGCTGCGTGGCGATATTGGTCGCGAAGCCGCCGGCGTATGTCCACAACTGCTGTTGCGCATCCCAGATCGTCTTCACCTTGTTCAGCGGCTGGGCCGAGCTGCCCGTGTTGCCGGGACAGGTGGCGTCCAGTTGGGCCTGACTGAACTTGCCGGTGGCAGGATCTATCGGGCTGAACTTACCCGGATCGAACGTGACGTCGACCGTCTTGCATTCGCTGAATTCCGGCGCGTTGCTCGCGGGATCGGTGAAGAACACCACGATCGGGTCGGTATCGTAACCATCGAGCTGGGCGTTGCCATTACTGTCCTCGCGCAGCAGACCGAAGCTGTCGGTGAACAACGTATTCAAGGTACCGGTCCAGAACACCTTGTTCTGCGTGGCATCCTGAGTTTCCGGCTGATACAACGCGCGATAGACCACGCCGTCGCCGTTGACGCTGTTGGAGACGACCGCCGCGGCGGTACCGGAACCGGTCTTCTTGATGACCGCGTTCAGCGCATTGCCCAATTGTCGCGCCAGCAAAGACGGGTTGTGC
>JBDTAJ010000055.1:0-10764 GCA_039924705.1 Rhodanobacteraceae bacterium | reverse complement strand
CAGCAGCGGTGCAGAACGTGACCAAATGCATCCAGCGCTGCGGCCTCACCGTGGACGAGCTGGTGCCCTCGGCCCTGGCCAGCGCCAAGGCGGTGCTGACCGACGACGAGCGCGAGTTGGGCGTGTGCCTGGTCGATATCGGCGCCGGCACCACCGACATCGCGATCTACACCCAGGGTTCGATCCGTTACACCGCCTCGCTGCCGGTCGGCGGCGATCAGGTCACCAGCGACATTGCCTATGGCGTGCATACGCCCACCGCGCACGCCGAGGAAATCAAGATCAAGTATGGCTGCGCGCTGGCGCAATTGGCGCATGCCGAGGAAACCATCCAGGTGCCCAGCGTCGGCGACCGTCCGCCACGGCGACTGGCCCGGCAGGCATTGGCGCAGTCGATCCAGGCGCGCTACGAGGAAATCTTCGAGATGGTGCAGGACGAACTGCGCCGCTCCGGTTACGAAAGTCTGGTCGCGGCCGGCATGGTGTTGACCGGTGGCGCCGCGCGCATGGAAGGCGCTCTGGATCTGGCCGAGGAGATCTTCCACAAGATGGTGCGGCTGGGCATGCCACAGCATGTCACCGGCTTGTCCGATGTCGTTTCCAGCCCCGTTTATGCGACTGGCGTCGGCCTGCTGCTGCACGGCGCGCGGGCGGCAGGCGCGCGGCATGCCATGGGGGGGCCGGTCGGCGGCAGCGTGGGCGATGTGATCGGAAAAATGCGCGGCTGGTTGAACAAGAACTTTTGATGGCCCCGGACAAATCCATCCGGGATTTATCGCGTGCGGGCCATCCCTGGCCCGAGAACTAGAAACGGAGCGGTGACGACGGCGACACCAAGAACCCTTTGCGGCAATCACGAGCGGTATAGATGGAGGACGGGAAATGTTCGAACTGGTCGAAAAACTCGCACCCAATGCGGTGATCAAGGTAATCGGCGTGGGCGGAGGCGGAGGCAACGCCGTCGGCCACATGGTCAATTCATCCATCGATGGCGTGGAGTTCATTTGCGCCAACACCGACGCGCAGGCGCTGAAGATTTCCGGCGCGCGCACCACGCTGCAGCTCGGTGCCAGCGTCACCAAGGGGTTGGGTGCCGGCGCCAATCCCGAGCTCGGCCGGCAGGCCGCGCTGGAGGATCGCGAGCGCATCGTGGAAATGCTGGAAGGCGCTGACATGGTGTTCATCACCTGCGGCATGGGCGGGGGCACCGGCACGGGCGCGGCGCCCGTGGTGGCGCAACTGGCCAAAGAGATGAATATCCTCACGGTGGCGGTGGTCACCAAGCCGTTCCCGTTCGAGGGTCGCCGGCGCATGCAGGTGGCATTGAAGGGCATCGAGGATCTGACCCAATACGTCGATTCGCTGATCACCGTCCCCAACGAGAAACTACTGACCGTGCTTGGCCGTGAGGTCACGCTGCTCAACGCCTTCAAGGCCGCGAACGACGTACTGCAGGGCGCGGTGCAGGGCATTGCCGATCTCATCACCCGCCCGGGCCTGATCAACGTCGACTTCGCCGACGTGCGCACGGTGATGTCGGAAATGGGCATGGCGATGATGGGCACCGGCACCGCCCGTGGCGACGATCGCGCCCAGGCCGCCGCGGAAGGCGCGATCAACAACCCGCTGCTGGAGGACGTGAATCTCTCCGGCGCCTGCGGGATTCTCGTAAACGTGACCGCCGGTCCGAACCTTACCATGCGCGAGTTCGACGAGATCGGCCGGGTGGTGCACGACTTTGCTAGCGAGGACGCCACCGTGGTGCTCGGCACCGCGCTCGATCCGGAGATGCAGGACGACGTGCGGGTCACCGTGGTCGCCACCGGCCTCAATCGCGCCGCCGCGCGCGCGACCCTGCGCGCGGTGCCAGAAGTGGTGGTCGCGCCACGGTTGCCGCGTGCGTTGCGCACCGGCACCGGCAACGAAGTGATCGATTACGCCGCTCCCGCCCGCGCGCCGCAGACGCAAGCCAGACCCGAAGCCGCTGAATCCGCGATACAGGATTATCTCGACATCCCGGCCTTCCTTCGCCGTCAGGCCGACTGAAGATCGGTGCAAAATGGCTCGGCGCAGCCGCAGTGCCGGGTTTGATCTAGGCCGTCCGGCGATTGCCGGATGGCCGACCTCTTCCGGCGCCGGATCCCGTCCCGGCGCCGGAACATTTTTTTCACGAATTGGTCAACGGTGGGAACCTTTTCCCCGTTTAGTGACCTTATATTGAATCCGCGACGCGGGCTGGCAGGGGCGGTACCCACCGGGCACCCGATAAAGCACCCGATAAACTGCACGCGCAAGTTTGCTTTATTCCCCGGCAACCCTGTGCTAGCATCCCCGCCGTCTTAGCGATGTTCTAACGAGATTCCAACGAAAAAATGATTAAACAGCGCACGCTCAAGAATGTCATCCGGGCGACGGGCGTCGGTCTGCACACCGGCGACAAAGTCTATATGACACTGCGTCCGGCGGCGGCGAATACCGGCATCGTGTTTCGCCGCGTGGATCTGGCGCAGCCGGTGGATATTCCGTCGCGCTGCGAGTTTGTCGGCGACACCCGGTTGTCGACCACGCTGGCGAAGGGCAACGTGCGCGTTTCCACCGTCGAGCATCTGCTCTCGGCGATGGCGGGATTGGGCATCGACAATGCCTACGTGGATCTGTCCGCGGCGGAAGTGCCGATCATGGACGGCAGCGCCGACCCCTTCGTGTTCCTGCTGCAATCGGCGGGGATCGAGGAGCAGGGTGCGGCCAAGCGTTTCATCCGCATCAAGAAAGCGATCAAGGTCGAAGACGGCGACAAGTGGGCCCGCTTCGAGCCTTTCGACGGCTTCAAGGTCGGCTTCTCGATCGAGTTCCAGCATCCGATTTTCTCGCGCCGCTCCTCGGCCGCCGAGATCGACTTTTCGACCACGTCGTTCGTGAAAGAGGTTTCCCGCGCACGCACCTTCGGTTTCATGCGCGACATCGAGATGCTGCGCGAGAGGAATCTGGCGTTGGGCGGCTCGATGGACAATGCGATCGTGCTGGACGACTACCGCGTGTTGAACGAAGACGGCCTGCGTTACGAAGACGAGTTCGTCAAGCACAAGATACTCGACGCGATCGGCGATCTGTACCTGCTCGGTCATAGCCTGATCGGCGCGTTCTACGGCCACAAGTCCGGCCACGAGTTGAACAACAAGCTGCTGCGCGCGTTGCTGGCCGACGTCAAGGCCTGGGAAGAAGTGAGCTTCGACGATCCCGCGCAAGCGCCGATTTCCTACGCACACCCGGCGCAGGCGGTTTAGGAACCTCTGCAAAGCTGCCGCATGGCCTGATTCCACTCAGCTGCCGGCCTCCGGTACTTGAAAGTAGCGAACACTTCGGCAGGCCACGGTTCTCGCCGATGATCGCGTTTCCGCCGCGCTTCTTCACGTTTCTTTCGTTCGACGTGGGTTAGCCGCGGGCGTCTTGCCGTGCTATAAAGCCCGTTCGGTCGCACTGGATGCGGGCGGAATCGATGGTCTTGGATGCCGGTTTCAGGAAGCACGATCCGCTTCGGCGAAGGATGCCATCTCCAGAAACAGGGCCCGCAGTTCCGGGTCCGCCACGGTTTTCGCGGCTGAACGCAGGTGTTGCGCGGTGGCCCGCGAAAGCGGCATAGACGCGCTGATTGACTCCGGCTTGGACAGCGGCGCCGGAACAATTTTGACGGTGACCGAGTCGGCTTGCACGCCGAGTGCGCGCAAGGCGGCGAGGATTTGCGAATTGGCCATGCGTACGCGCGCAGCCCACGCCGGAGACGGCGCAAGCAGTACCGCGCGTCCATCGCGCAAGTCAGCCAGACGGATCTGCTGATCCAGCGGCGGCGGCAACGATTGCCGCAGACGCTGATCCAAGTCGTCGCGTTTGCGCGCTTGCGCGGTCAGTTCGGCCACGTTCGCGTGTTGCGCCGCGTGCTTCGGGCCACGGGCATCGCGAGGTGGAGAAGAATCGCCGGGGGGCATGAATGACTCAGGAAGACAAAAATTGATATGACCATGATACTCGTAGCGCGCTCGCACAAAGCGCGCAAATCGGCCGACGATGCCGTTGTTTGTCCGCGCGCCCGGCGGCGCGTGATTGTGTTCACCGCCGCAGCGATGCTGGGCTGCACGGCGTTGGGAATTGCCTTCACGCTCGTTTTCGCCGGTCCCCGCGATCACGCCTTGGGTCAGATCGCCGATCTGCACGCGCAGGTGACGAGCCAGAAGACCCAGCTCGAGCAGGTGCGTCAATCGGCACAGCGCGATATGGACGCGATGACCGTCAAACTGGGCGAATTGCAGGCGCAGTCGATCCGGCTGGATGCGCTGGGACAACGACTGACCGAGGTCGGCAAGCTCGATCAGGGTGAATTCGATTTCCAGCATGCACCGGCGTTGGGCGGTCCGGAACAAAGCGTGGCCCCGGCCGCCGCCTTGCCGCCGAATCTCGACGCCAGCCTGGATGCGCTGCGCGTTCGTTTCGACCACCAGCAGACCCAGCTTGGCGTATTGTCCGATCTCCTTATGAATCGCCAGGTCGACGCGCGCGACAAGCCGACCGGTATGCCGGTGGCGGATGGTTATATCGCATCGTATTTCGGCGCGCGGCCCGACCCGTTCAACGGTCATCGCGATTTCCATCCCGGCCTCGACATCGACGTGCCGATGGGCAGTCCGGTGCACGCGGTGGCGGACGGGGTGATCACTTACGCCGGTGCCCGCAGCGGTTACGGCAACGTGGTCGAGATCGATCACGGCAACGGTTACATGACCCGCTACGCACATAACAGCAAGCTGCTGGCCCACGTTGGCGAGCACGTGCATGCGGGCGACGTGATCTCCGACGTCGGCTCGACCGGGCGCTCGACTGGTCCGCACGTGCATTTCGAGGTGTGGGATCACGGACGCGTGGTCAATCCGCTGGCATTCGTACGCAGCCGGCGCGCGGTGTTCTGACGCGCGCGTCGCCGGCATGACCGGCGGTCTTGAAACCGGGCGTTTCGACCGCCACTGCTTTGCGGGAGCTGTGCGCACCCCGTATCATGCTCGTTTCGCCGCGGGTCGCGCGCGGCGGAGATCCCCTTTCCCTTGCCGCGGTCCTTCTCGCCGATGTTCAACCGTGCCTTGACGAGCGTATTCGGCAGCCGCAATGAACGCGTGCTGCGTCAGTTGTCCAAGAACGTCGCGCGCATCAATGCGCTCGAGCCGAACCTGCAGCGGCTCAACGATGCCGCGCTGCGCGCCAAGACCGACGAATTCAAATCTCGCACCGCCAGGGGCGAAACGCTGGACAAACTGCTGCCGGAGGCTTTCGCGGTGGTGCGCGAAGCGTCGCGCCGCGTGCTGGGGCTACGCCATTACGACGTGCAATTGATCGGCGGCATGGTGTTGCACTCGGGCAAGATCGCCGAGATGCGCACCGGCGAGGGCAAGACGCTGGTGGCGACGCTGCCGGTGTATTTGAACGCGTTGGAAGGCAAGGGCGTGCATGTCGTCACCGTCAATGATTATCTGGCGCGCCGCGACGCGGCCTGGATGGGCAAGGTCTACGGCTTCCTCGGCATGAACGTGGGCGTGGTCTGGCCGGGCATGGATCACGCCGACAAACGTGGCGCATACGACGCCGACATCACCTACGGTACCAACAACGAATTCGGTTTCGACTACCTGCGCGACAACATGGCGCTGTCGAAGGATCAGCGTTACCAGCGCGGCCTGAATTTCGCGATCGTGGACGAGGTCGATTCGATCCTGATCGACGAGGCGCGCACGCCGCTGATCATCTCCGGTCCGGCCGAGGATTCGCCGGAGCTTTATGTGCGCATCAACCGGATCGTGCCGCGCATGACCCGGCAGGCCAAGGAGGCGCCGCCCGGTGAGCCGCCCGAGCCCGGCGATTTCTACGTTGATGAACAGCAGAAGCAGGTGCACCTGTCGGAAGAAGGCATGGAGCACGTCGAACAACTGCTGCGCGCCGACAAGGTGCCGGAAGAGGATTCCAACCTGTACGACGCGCGCAATCTCGCGGTCGTGCACAACTTGAACGCCGGCTTGCGCGCGCACGCGTTGTACCAGCGCGATGTCGATTACATCGTGCGCGACGGCGAGGTCATCATCGTCGACGAGTTCACCGGCCGCACCCTGCCCGGGCGGCGCTGGTCGGATGGCCTGCATCAGGCGGTCGAGGCCAAGGAAGGCGTGCCGATCCAGCGCGAGAACCAGACGCTGGCCACGATCACTTTCCAAAACCTGTTCCGGATGTACAAGAAGCTGTCCGGCATGACCGGCACGGCGGATACGGAGGCCTACGAGTTCCAGACCATCTACGGTCTGGAAGTGGTGGTGATCCCCACCCACCAGCCGATGATCCGCAAGGACAACGCGGATCTGATTTTCCTCACGCCGGAAGTGAAATACAAATCCGTGCTGGAAGACATCCGCGATTGCCACAAACGCGGCCAGCCGGTGCTGGTCGGCACCACCTCGATCGAAACCTCGGAGTTGCTGTCGAATCTGCTGCACAAGGAGGGCGTGCCGCACGAAGTGCTAAACGCCAAGCAGCACGAACGCGAGGCGCACATCGTCGAACAGGCCGGCGCACCGGGCAGCGTGACGATCGCCACCAACATGGCCGGTCGCGGCACCGACATTGTGCTGGGTGGCAGCCTGGAAGCTGATCTCACCGCTTTGCCCGAAACCGCCACCGACGCCGATCGCGCGCACATCCGCGAAAACTGGCAGCAACGTCACAACAAGGTGCTGGAAGCCGGCGGCCTGCACATTGTCGGTACCGAGCGCCACGAGTCGCGCCGAATCGACAACCAGTTACGCGGCCGTTCCGGGCGACAGGGCGACCCGGGTTCCTCGCGCTTCTATCTGTCGCTGCAGGACAATTTGATGCGCATCTTCGCCGGCGACTGGGTCGGCAAATGGATGCGCGCGTTCGGCATGAAGGAAGACGATGCGCTGGAAGACCGCATGGTCAGCCGGCAGATCGAGAAGGCGCAGCGCAAGGTCGAGCAGCACAATTTCGACATCCGCAAGAACCTGCTGGAGTTCGACGACACCGCCAACGACCAGCGCAAGGTCATTTACGAACAACGCGCGGAACTGCTGGAAGCCGACGACGTGGCCGATACCCTCGCCGACATCCGCCACGACGTGTTCGACAATCTCGCGCAGACGTACGTGCCGCGAGAGAGCATCGACGAGCAATGGAATCTCGCAGGTCTGGAAAAAGCGCTGGAAACCGAATACGGCGTGACGCTCGACCTGCAGCACTGGGCCGATAGCAGCGAGGACGTGGACGCCGCCGCGATCCGGCGCCGCGCGGCCGAAGCCGCCGAGGCGATGTTCGCCGAAAAGGAACGGCAGGTCGGCCCGGAAGTGATGCGCGCGTTGGAAAAGCACATCATGCTTTCGGTGCTCGATAACGCCTGGAAAGAGCATCTCTCAAGCATGGACTACCTGCGCCAAGGCATCTATTTGCGCAGCTACGCACAGGTGCAACCCAAGCAGGAGTTCAAGCGCGAGTCCTTCATCCTGTTCGAGGCGATGCTCGCGCGCATCAAGGCGGAACTGGTGCAAACGCTGGCGCGGGTGCGTGTGCGCAGCGAAGAGGAGATCGTGGCGATGGAAGCGCAGCAGCAACGCGCCGCCGCGGCCACCGCGCGTGCGATGCAATTCCAGCACGCCGAGACCAGCGGTTTTGCCGGGTCGCCGGTCGAGAACGAGCAGGCCGCCGCAGTGGCAGCGTCATCGGCCGTTGCTGCGCCGACGTTGCGCGAAGGCCCCAAGATCGGCCGCAACGAACCGTGTCCTTGCGGTTCCGGCAAAAAATACAAACATTGCCATGGGGCGCTGAACTGATTTCTCGTGATTCCCGCGACGCGGGGAGCGGACATGGATGGCCGCGTTTTGAGGAGCGAGGAAAGCGGGAATCCAGTGTCTTTTCCTAGCAAGATTGCTATGGTTCCGCTCGCTGCCGCGAGCGGGGTTACTTTCCTTTGGGGGAAAGTAACCAAAGCCATCGCCCGCGGGCACGACGGTCGAGACAACATCGTGTTGTCTCGACTGCCCTGCGCTTCTCGCGCCAAACGGCCGGCGCGAACTCGTCCCTGTGCTCGAACATGCGCGCCTTGCTCCCGCTTGGCGGTGCGATGCTCGACGTCATGCACGACGTTGGAAAACTCGCTCGACGACGGCCATCCTTGGCCTGCGTCTGGCAAATCACTGCGTATGAAAGCGCAATGATTGAAGGCACCACTAGAATGTCGGAATGTCTGAGCGTCCTATCATCCATGCCACCCGCCGCGCCGACAACAGTCGGTTCCTGCGCGTAGAGGAAATCGATCTCGAGTTCTCCAACGGCGAACGTCGCACCTACGAGCGCTTGGCGGGATCGGGACTGGGCGCGGTCATCATCGTGCCAATGCTCGATCCCGAGACCGTGCTGCTGGTGCGTGAATACGGCGTGGGTCTCGATCGCTACGAATTGGGCCTTCCGAAAGGACGGCTCGATCACGATGAAACCGTGGAGCAGGGTGCCGACCGCGAATTGAAAGAAGAAATCGGGTTCGGTGCGCGCGATCTGCGCATCCTCACCACGCTGTCGCTGTCGCCGGCCTACATGACCCACATGACCCACGTGGTGCTGGCGCGCGAGCTGTATCCCAAACGCCTGCCCGGCGACGAGCCGGAGCAACTCGAAGTCGTCCCATGGAAACTGTCCGAGCTGCACACCTTGGTTACGCGCGAGGACGTGAGCGAGGGCCGTTCGATCGCCGCGTTGTTCATTGCACGCGAATTCCTGGCAGGGCATCTCGACGCGGCGTGCACGCGGTGAGTGAACTCGAGCGCATCGGCCGTGACGTTCGCGCCTTGGCGCGTCGCGCCGGTGCCGCGATCATCGAGATCTATTCGGGCACGTTCTCGGTCGAGCGCAAAGCCGACGATTCGCCATTGACCGCGGCGGACATGGCCGCGCATCGGGTGATCGTCGAAGGCCTGCACGCGTTGACGCCGGAGATTCCGGTGCTGTCGGAGGAATCCGCCGACATCGACTGGTCGATCAGGCAAACGTGGCCGCGGCATTGGCTGGTCGATCCGCTGGATGGTACGCGCGAGTTCGTCAAACGCAATGGCGAGTTCACCGTCAACATCGCGCTGATCGAGGATCACGCGCCGGTGCTGGGCGTGGTGCTGGCGCCGGTCAGCGGCGAGTTGTACTTTGCCAGCAACGACACCGGCGCTTTTGTCGAACGCGCACCCGGCGCGATGCCGCGGCCGATCGAGACGCGCACGGCGGCCACGCCATTGATCATTGCCGGCAGCCGCTCGCACGGTAACGAGCGGCAAGCCGCGATGTTGTTGCGACTGGGCGAACATCGTTTGATTTCGCTGGGATCGTCGTTGAAGTTTTGCCTGCTGGCGCGCGGCGAAGCGGATTTGTATCTGCGCCTGGGGCCGACGTCGGAATGGGATACCGCCGCGGCGCAATGCGTGCTGGAACAGGCCGGCGGCGCGGTGCTCGATCTTTCTGGCGCGCCGTTGCGATATAACTGGCGGGAGAGTTTGCTCAATCCGGAGTTCATGGCGGTCGGCGATCCGTCTGTCGATTGGCTGGCGCGCCTGGAGTCGCAAAAAAAGGGATTGCCGTGATCTGGGTACTCGTTGCGCTGGTCTGCGTGAGCACGGCGATGGCGGTGGTGATCGGGCTCAATTTCGTCGCCCCGGAAAAACGCGCTCAGCACAAGCTCGCGCATAATTACGACGCGGCCGATCCGCAGTTCCGCCGCGAAATGGGCGCGCTGCTTGGCCCCGCGGTGATCGATGGCAATCGCATAGAGGACCTGCAGAACGGCGTGCAGATTTTCCCGGCGATGCTGGACGCGATCGCGTCCGCACAGCGCACCATCACCTTCGAAACCTTCGTCTATTGGTCGGGCGCGATCGGCCGCAAATTCGCTGATGCGCTGTCCTCGCGCGCGCGCGCCGGGGTGCACGTGCACGTGCTGCTGGATTGGGTCGGCAGCATGAAGATGGACGAGAAATTATTGAAACAGATGGCCGATGCAGGCGTCGCGGTGCAGCGCTATCACCCGTTGAATCTGCGCAATCTTTCGCGCATGGACAACCGCACCCACCGCAAGTTGCTGGTGGTGGATGGCAGGATCGGCTTCACCGGCGGCGTCGGCATCGCCGACAAATGGGAGGGCGACGCGCAGGATCCGGATCACTGGCGCGATTCACATTTCCGGATCGAAGGTCCGGTGGTGGCGCAGATGCAAGCGGTGTTCATGGACAATTGGATCAAGACCACCGGCGAAGTCCTGCAGGGCGCGGATTATTTTCCCACGCTGGAAACCGCGGGCGACAAACCGGCGCAGATGTTCTCGAGTTCCCCGCGCGGCGGGGCAGAAAGCATGCAGTTGATGTATCTGGTCGCGATCACCGCGGCGGCGAAAACCATCGACCTGGCCGAGGCGTATTTCGCGCCGGATGCGTTGACGCGCAAGGCCTTGATCGCCGCGGCTACGCGAGGCGTACGCATCCGCGTGATCACGCCCGGCGAGCACATCGACAGCCAAATCGTGCGCGAGGCATCGCGCGCGCGCTGGGGCGAATTGCTGGAAGCGCGCATCGAGATCCACCAATACCAGCCGACCATGAACCACTGCAAGATCATGCTGATCGACGGCCTGTTGGCCTCCGTCGGCTCGACCAACTTCGACAACCGCTCCTTCGCGCTCAACGACGAAGC
>JBDTAJ010000054.1:0-25004 GCA_039924705.1 Rhodanobacteraceae bacterium | reverse complement strand
AGCGCGCGCAGCAAGCGTGTGTCGGGCAGGAGCGCGGCCAGCACCAGCGCGCTGCGTTGGTCACGCGCGCCGGCCGGCGGCGCGGCACCGGGATCGGCGCTGCGTTCGAGCAGCGCGAGCGCGGATGCGACATCGCCGCGGCAAGCGGCCTCCAGCAATGCCTGCGCCAACGCGGCGGGCGGCAACTCGGGCGTATCGGCATCCGTGGTAGCTGTCGCATTCGTCGTATCAGGCGCGATGGAGGCTTTCGCCGGCATGGGCGCGCGCAATGGTTTGGGCGGCGCCGCCACTCTGGATTCCAACTTGCGTTCGCCGCGACGTTCACACAGCAGGCCGCGCAAGGTGCGATTGGCCGCTAACAATGTGCATAGCGGGAGTGCCACGAGCGCATAAAGTATCAAGCTGGCGGTGCGCAGCTCGTCCGGCAAGACCGAGCCGATGCCGGCCAGCGCCAGCGCGCCGAATGCCAGCGCGAGATAGGCCATCGCCGCAGGCAGGAAGTGCGCGAAGAAATGTTCCTGCTCGCCGGTCAGATGCCATGCAAACGTGATGCTGCGCATCAGTGCGGTGGAAATCCAGGAGCTTTCCTCACCTTCCGGAAACGCGTCGTCCCACAAATACACCAGCCCGAACACCGGCCACAGCCGCCACAACAAGGCGAGTGCCACCACCAACGCCGCGCACAGACCCAGAGTCGCGCCCAGCGAAGGCGCCAGCGACAGTGCCATCAGCGGCCACGCGATCAGCGCGAACACCAGCGCGGTATAGAGCGTGAACAGGATCAGATGCGTGGCGCCGCGACGCAGCACCGTGCGCAGGAAAGAAGGTTCCGGATCGAAGCCGATCGCGTGACACACCGCGGCCATGCACAGCACGTTCGCGATCAGCAGCGGCAGCAACGCCAGCGGCGACGCACTGAACGCCACCAGCGCAACCGCTGCCA
Source organism: Rhodanobacteraceae bacterium (assembly GCA_039924705.1). GTDB lineage: Bacteria > Pseudomonadota > Gammaproteobacteria > Xanthomonadales > Rhodanobacteraceae > 66-474. The sequence continues at coordinate 24,061 of JBDTAJ010000054.1, read as the reverse complement.
ACGCGGTCAGAAAATACGGCAGCGATTGCAGCAACGGCGGACGGCGGCGCGGCTTGGCGTTCGACATGGACGAAAAATGGAATGTCGGAAACGGCGCAGTATACGAAGCGCATCCGGTTTGCGCGGTAATGCGGTGTTAAACCCGTGCGCAACACCTGTAAGCAACCATCCATGACGCGTTTTTCGACCCACGTCCATGCCGCACCCTCAGCCATTGCACGCGATGCCACTGTTATCGCCTGAGGGCAATAGCTTCCAACTCTTGCATCCGTCTTGCGATGCGTTCACAGTGACGCCCCGAAGGGTTCAAACAAGCGTATGAAATCGCGGAGCGAGCGGTTGGCCCGCGCGTCCCGCCCACCTCGACCGGAGACCCGATTCATGAGCACGACGATAAACCCCCGCTTGCGGCTGCGCGGTATGGTCCTGGCTGCATTAAGCCTCGCCGTTGCAGGCGCGTTGGTCAGCATCGATGCCGCCGCGTCCGGTTTCCAGATCAAAGAAAACAGCGCGCAAGCCCTGGGCCGTGCGTTCGCGGGCCTCGACACCGCGGGCAACGATGTGTCGGTGGTGGTCAACAATCCTGCCGCGATGTCGGATTTGACCGGCGTGATGGTGCAGGCCGACGTCACCGCGATCGACGTGCACACGCAGTTTCACGGCAGCGGCACCGATGCATTCGGAGTCCCGCTCTCCGGCGGCGATGGCGGCAACGGTGGCGACGTCAATCCCGTGCCGGCGCTGTATTTCTCCGCGCCCATCAACGATGCATGGCGCTTCGGTTTGGCGGTCAACGCGCCGTTCGGTCTCAAGACCGAATACGACCGCGATTGGGTCGGCCGCTATCAGGCGATCAAATCGCAGGTGACTTCGATCGATATCACAGGCTCGGTGTCGTGGGCGATCAATCCACAATTCGCGTTGGGTGCATCGGTCATCGCGCAGCGCACCAGCGTGGATTTGAGCAACGCGGTCGACTTCGGCGCGATCATCGCGGGCGGACAGATCGCGGCCGGGCAGCCGCCGACGATCCTGCCGCAGAGCGCGGACGGTTCCGCGCGGGTCACGGGCGATGACTGGAGCTACGGCGGGCAGATTGGCGCGGAGTTCAAGCCGACCGCGCAAGATCGCATCGGCCTCGACTACCGCAGCAAGATCACCCACACCATCAGCGGCAACGCGACTTTCCAGTTGCCGCCGATCGCGCAAGCGGTGTTCGGCGGCACGTCGCTGTTCCAGAACACCGCCGCCAGCGGCCAGTTCGCCACGCCCGCGACCGCGTCGCTGAGCTACTGGCATACGGGCAGCGGTCCGGTGAGCTTCGGCGCGGAGCTGGGTTGGACCGGCTGGCGCGAGTTCAAGCAATTGCGCGTTGATTTCGCCAACCCCAACCAACCGCCGACGATCGAGGCGGAAAACTGGCGCAACACCTTCTTCGGCTCGCTCGGCATGGACTACAAGCTCAACGAGCAATGGACGCTGCGTGGCGGCGTCGCGCTCGACCAGACCCCGACCCGCGACGAAACGCGCAGTCCGCGCATTCCGGACGGCGCGCGCCGCTGGCTGGCATTCGGCGTCGGCTTCACGCCCGTGCAGAACGTGGAATTCAACCTGGGTTACGCGCACCTGTTCGTCGACAACGGCGATGTCAACGACACCTCCGCCACCGGCGATCATCTGGTCGGCAGTTTCGACAACAGCGGCAATCTGCTCAGCGCGTCGGGCACGTATCGGTTCTAGTCGTTCGACGGTTCTACATAGAAACAAAAGCTCCGCGATCGCGGGGCTTTTGTTGCGTTTGTTGCGTTCGCTAAAGTGCGTATCGGGAATGTCACGCGTTCGTCAAGGCCGGCAACTCCAGGCAAAAACACGCGCCGCCGCCGGCGCGGTCTTCGTACCACAGGCGGCCGCCCATTTGTTCGGCGAGTTGCTTGGCGATCGCCAAGCCCAATCCAGTTGAGGATTCCTCGCCGGTGGGACGCGCCGACAGCCGCACGTATTTCTGGAACAGTTTTTCGCGGTCGGCTTCCGAAATGCCGGGACCGCGGTCGAGCACGCTCAGGCGCGCGAAGCCGGAGGCATCGGAATGCACGTCGATGTCGACGGCGCTGCCGGGAGGGGAGAACTTGACCGCATTGGAAACGAGGTTCTCGACCACCTTGCCGACGCCTTCGGGATCGGCTAACGCGGTCGCGGCACGCACCTGCTCCAGCACCAGCTCGATACGCTTGCCCTGCGCGGCCATCAACAGATTCTGCGCGGTCAGACGCGCGACATGATCAAGCCGCAGCGGCGAAGGATGGAGGCGCGTGGTCAGCTCGCTATCCGCGCGGCGATCCAGAAAACGCGCGATCAGCTCGATCATCCGGTTGGCATCCTCGCGGATGCTGAGCAGGATCTGCGTGCGCCGCGCGGGCGGAGGCACATTTTCCACATCGGTGAGCATGTCTACGCCGAAACGGATCGAGGTCAGCGGATTTTTGAGATCATGCGCGAGGATGCTGGTCACCTCTTCGCGTTCGCCAGAGACGCGCTCGACCGCGTCGCGCGCCAGTTTCAATTCCAGATGGGTGCGCACGCGCAACAGCAATTCGGTGGCGTCGACCGGTTTGGTCAGGTAATCGACCGCGCCGGACTCGAACGCGCGCACCAGGAACTCGCGCTCCCCGGCGGCGGTGAGGAAGATCACCGGCACTTGCGAACACAGCGCGTCGCGGCGGATGTGCTTGCACACCTCGAAGCCGTCCATACCGGGCATCATCATGTCCAGCAGGACCAGATCGGGACACTGAGCGCGCATGCGCGCGAACGCCTGCTCGCCGGATAGCGCCGGCATCACCTCGTAACCGGCCTCGGAGAGGATGGAGCCGACCAACTGGATATTGCGCGGCTGGTCGTCGACCACCAGCACGATCGCGCCTTGGGTTGCGTAGTCACTTCCATGTTTTCTGGACATTACTCAACCTTCCGTGGTGTGTGTGGCCATCTTGCCGCCGTCGAGCGCGCGCAGAACCGCCGGGAAGCGATTCAATGTCGCCTCGACCGCGGCGATGTCAAACAGCTCCGCTGCCTGCGCCAGTTCATTGGCATAAATCTGCAGGCGCCGCGAATGGTGGCCCGTAGCGATCGCGCGCAACTCGTTGGCGAATTCGCGCACCTCGCGCATCGCCAACGTGGACTGCAGTCGCGGCAGCGTGCCGGTTTCCAGTGCGTGCAGACGCAGCAACAATGCGGCGCGATCGCTGTCGGCATCGGTTTTGTCCTCGCCCTCGTCCGTGTGCGACGAAGCGGCCGCGACGGGCAGCAACCGCGCCAACTCGAAATACAGTTCCTCGCGGGTAAACGGCTTGCGGATATAACCATGAAAGGTGCTGCGCAGTTCCTTCTCTTCGTCGGCCATGCTGGAAGCGGTCACCGCGATCACACGCATGGCTTGCAGGGCGGGGTCTTCGCGCATCCGCGCATAGGCATCGCGCCCGTTCATGCCGGGCATCCTGATGTCCATCAGCACCATGTCGGGTTTATGCCTGCCCGCCATCTGCACGGCGTCCTCGCCGTCGGTGGCGAACAGCAGGCGATGATGGGTACCGTTGAAGAAGCCGGCCAGCAGATCGCGGTTGAGCGCAACGTCGTCGACCACCAGGATCAGCGAGGCGCGCAATTCGTTCAATCGCGCGCTGCCGCTCGCGGAGCCTTCGTGTTCGGGCAGTTCGCTGGAGATCCCCACCCGCGGCAGTTCGACGATGAAGTTGCTACCGCGGCCGGGTTCGCTCTCGATGCGGATGCTCCCGCCCATCAGGTCGATCAGCCGCTTGGTGATGGACAGGCCCAAGCCCGTGCCTTGCTGCTCGCGGGTGGACGTCTGGTGCGCCTGCTCGAATGGCTTGAAGATGCGCTGGAGCTGATCGTGCGCGATGCCGATACCGCTGTCGCGCACCTCGATCTTGCAGGCGACCGTGGTTTCCTCGTCGGCGTCCATCGTGCAGGCCACGCGCACGTTGACGCTGCCGCGCTCGGTAAATTTCAGCGCGTTGCCGACCAGATTGAACAGGATCTGCCTCCATCGCAGCGGATCCATCAGCAGCGATTCGGGCACCTTCGAATCGACCTCGGCGGTCAGCAGAAGGTGTTTGTCGGCGGCCATCTGCGAAAACACGTTGACGATCGAGCGCACCTGCTCGCGCAGATCCGTGGGCCTGATCGACAGCTCCAGCTTGCCGGCCTCGATCTTGGACAGGTCCAGGATATCGTTGATCAGCGCCAGCAGCGACCGACCGCTGTCGAGGATCGCGCGCAAATAATGTTGTTCCTTGGGGCCGGTGACCAAACCCGTCAGCAGTTGCGAAAAACCGATGATCGCGTTCATCGGCGTGCGGATCTCGTGGCTCATGTTGGCCAGAAACTCGCTCTTCTCGCGGCTGGCGCGCTCGGCACGCTGGGCGTCGCGCAGCAGCTGGCCTTCGCGTCGGTACGCGCCAAGCAGTTGCGCGATCACCAGCAGGCCGAGGCTGCCGGTGATCAGTGCGACTAGACTGGCGGCCACGATCGCGAACGTGGTCTGCGCGGCTGCGTGGTTGATGAGCGATTGCTCATCCGACAATGCGGTGTTCTCGCTCGCAATGATGCCGCCGAACAGCACGCGCAAACGATCCATCAGCCGCTTGCCGCTGTCCAGGCGCGCATGTGTCTGCGTCGGATCGAGACCCCCGGCATCGTGCTCCGCAATCGTGTGCGACAGAATGGTCAGCTTGGCGTCGAGTACCGCGTTGATCGCGTCCAGATCTGAAGCACGCTCGGGATATTCGTCCGTGTAGGTCGTGGCGAAGACCTTGCGCGCGGCGCCAAGATCGGCGACCGCCTTGTTGTAGGGTTGCAGATACCCGCTGTCGCCGGTGATGAGGTAACCGCGCTCCCCGGTTTCGGCGTCCTTGGCCAGCGACAGCACCTGCCCGGCGGCGTCAAGCGTGTGCTGGTTGCGGTCGATGTCATGGATGCGTTCGCGCTGCAACGCGGATGCGCCGATCGAAATCGCCGCAGTGCCGATCACCAGCAGCGCGGTGATCGCCACCAGCACGTACTGCCATCGACCGAGACGCGAACGTCCGCGACGGCCGGAGTTGTTTGCGATCAAACCCTTCCCCTTTGAGACGCTGCGCGGCGGGCGATCATGCCATGCCAAACAACGATCTTATCGCGCATAGCGAAACGCCGACCCTGCGGCCGGCGTCCCGTGATGCTCCTTGTTCCGTCCATGGAGAGGCGATCCGCAGCTGTCCTGTCCTCCATCACCGCCAGCGCCATTCCCGGCACCGGCTGGCCGCATTCCCGCAGCTTGCCTAAAATGGAGCAAGTCGAGTGCCAAGGAAGACCGACAAAAAAACTGTCGTACATCAACTACTTGATTCACAGTGGAAGATAAAAATCGGGCGTTTTGCCTGTGCGATCTCTTGGGTCGTGCGGATTGCCCTCCGTCTCGAGTGCCGCCTCTACTCATCCAGTGTCAGAAGGCTCGCGTTGCCGCCGGCCGCGGTGGTGTTGATCGTGAGCGTGCGCTCGGTGACGAAACGCAACAGATAATGCGGACCGCCGGCTTTCGGGCCCGTACCGGACAGGTTCTCGCCGCCGAACGGCTGCACGCCGACCACCGCGCCGATCTGGTTGCGGTTGACGTAGGTATTGCCGACCTTGGCGCGCCGCGTGATGTGCTCGATGGTCTCGTCGATGCGGCTGTGCACGCCGAGCGTGAGCCCGAAACCCGTCGCGTTGATCGCGTCGATCACGGCGTCGAGTTCATTGGCCTTCCAGCGCACCACATGCAGCGCCGGGCCGAACACTTCGCCGGTCAGCAACGACAGCGACGGGATTTCATACGCGCGCGGCGCGAAGAAGGTGCCGTGTTCGGTGCCCGGCGAGAGCTTGGCCTGATTGATCAATCGCGCCTCGCGACCCATCCGTCCGGCGTGTTCGTCGAGGAACTTGCATGACGGCGCGTCGATCACCGGGCCGACATCGGTCGACAGCAGCGCCGGGTCGCCAACGTTGAGTTCGTCCATCGCGCCGGCGAGCATCGCGATCACCTTGTCGGCGATGTCGTCCTGCACGAACAGCACACGCGCGGCCGAGCAGCGCTGACCCGCCGAATCGAACGCGGACGTCACGACATCTTTGACGAGTTGCTCAAGCAGCGCCGAAGAATCGGCGATCAGCGCATTCTGGCCGCCGGTCTCGGCGATCAATGCGGCGATCGGCGCGTTGCGCGCGGCCAGCGTGCGGTTGATCGTCCACGCGGTTTCGGTGGAACCGGTGAAGCACACGCCGGCGATTTCGGGTTTCGTCAGCAGCGTGTTGCCCAGCACCGAACCCTTGCACGGTACGAACTGCAGCGCGGCTTCCGGCACGCCGGCCTGGTGCAGTAGCTTGACCGCTGCATGGCCGATCAGCGTGGTCTGGTCGGCGGGTTTGGCGATCACCGCATTGCCCGCGGCGAGTCCCGCCGCGACTTGGCCGGTGAAGATCGCCAGCGGAAAATTCCATGGGCTGATGCAGACGAACACGCCGCGGCCACGCAAGGACAATTGGTTGCTTTCGCCGGTCGGGCCTGGAAGGGTTTCCGGATGGCCGAACAATTTGCGTGCCATTGCCGCGTAATAGCGGCACATATCCGCTGCCTCGCGCACTTCCGAAATCGCGGCGGGAATCGTCTTGCCAGCTTCGCGCACGCATAGCGCGATCAATTCGCCGCGGTGGGTCTCCAGCAAATCGGCGGCGCGTTCCAGGATCGTCGCGCGCTGTTGCGCAGGAACATTGTCCCAAGCGGTTTGCGCGGCGACCGCGTTGGCCAACGCCTTTTCGATCGTCGCGGCATCCGCGTTGCGGCTCTCGCCGATGACTTCCCGTCGATCGGCGGGATTGGTGACTTCGCGTACCGCCTCGCCGGTCTGCGCGCCCGGCACCAGTGGTTGCGCGCGCCACGGCGCGTGCGGCGCGTTGACCGCGGCGGCCAGCGCTTTCAATTCATCGTCATTGGCGAGATTGACGCCCATGGAATTCTTCCGCAGTGAACCGTAAAGATCGACCGGCAAGGGGATGCGCGGGTGTTGGTATCGCCCGCCGTGCGCGGCGCCGAATGCGCGCACGACTTCGCACGGATCGGCGACCAGCTCGCGCACTGGCAAGGACTCATCCGTCACACGATTGACGAAGCTGGTGTTAGCGCCGTTCTCCAGCAATCGCCGCACCAGATACGGCAACAAATCCTCGTGGCTGCCGACCGGCGCGTACACGCGGCAGGGCACGCCCCACTTGCCGGCGCCGATCACCTGCGAATACAAATCCGCGCCCATGCCGTGCAGGCGCTGGAATTCGAAGGGCCGCCCGTTCGCGTAATGGTGGATCGCCGCGATCGTGTGCGCGTTGTGGGTCGCGAAGGCGGGGTAGATCGCCTCCGCACCCGCCCCGAACATTTTTTTCGCGCAAGCCAGATAGGAGACATCGGTGTTGGGCTTGCGCGTGAACACCGGGTAGCCGACAAGTCCCAATTCCTGCGCGCGCTTGATTTCCGAATCCCAGTACGCGCCTTTGACCAGACGTACGCCCCAGCGGCGCTTTGCCGCGCGCGCGGTTTCGGCGAGCCAGTCGATCACGAACGACGCGCGTTTCTGGTACGCCTGCACCGCCAGACCAAAACCGTTCCAGCCTTCCAGCGCGCGCGCGGCGAATACCGCGCCGATCACGTCCAACGACAATTCCAGACGATCGGCTTCCTCGGCATCAACCGTCATGCCGATGCCGTGTTGTTTCGCCAGTTGCGCCAGTTCCAGCAGCAGCGCGGTGAGTTCAACGTGCACGCGCTCGCGCTGGCCGACCTCGTAACGCGGATGCAGCGCCGACAGCTTCACCGAGATCGATGGCGCATCCAGCACATTGCGCCACGGCCCACGCGCGCCCAGCGCCATGATCGCGTCCCGATAGGACTGCATGTAGCGGGCGGCATCGGGCGCGGTCAGTGCCGCTTCGCCCAGCATGTCATAGGAATAGCGATACGCCGCGTTGACGCCCTTGGCCGAACGTTCCAACGCCTCGCCGATGTTGCGGCCCATCACGAATTGATGGCCCATGATCCGCATGGCCTGGCGCACGGCCAGCCGAATCACCGGTTCGCCGGCGCGCGCGACCAGCCGCTTGAATGCAGCCGTTGCCTCGCGGCGCGTGTCGTCGCGCAGGTTGACCAGACGCCCCGTCAGCAATAGCCCCCAGGTCGAGGCATTGACGAACAGCGAATCGCTCATCCCCAAGTGTTTGCGCCAATCCGCGTCGCCCAGCTTGTCGCGGATCAGTTTGTCGGCGGTGGCGCGGTCGGGGATGCGCAGCAGAGCCTCCGCCACGCACATCAGCAGTACGCCTTCCTCGGAGGAAAGATCGTACTGACGCATGAAGGATTCGACTGCGCTTTGGCCCGCGACGTTGGCGCGTACCTGCGTGACCAGTTCCGCGGCTTGCGAGAGCACCTGTTCGCGCTCCGCCGCCGGCAACCCGGCTTGCGTCAGCAGCGCCCGCACCGCAGTGGTTTCATCCAGGCTCCATGCCGCGGTGATGGCGGCGCGCGCGGGCCGCGCCCGGCCGGGCAGTTCGGGGGTCAGGATTTCGGCCATCGGGAGCGCGCGAGGGATCGATGCAAAGCAGTACATTGTAGAACGTGCGCGCAGCGCGGCAAAGGTGGCAAACCATTTCCTTGCCCGCACCGGCGGCGCGGCATTATCATCACGCGGTTTGCGGCGACGTCGGCGCGGGCATGGGTAGCCCGCTATCACGCGCTGGATAACGCAAATTCCAGGGTGCGGTCAAGGATGACCTCTTTTTGATCTTTGCAAATCAAGGATGATCGCAAAAGAATTATTGAGGTGCGATGGTGATGAAATCGAGCAACCTGCGGCGCGCGCTCGCTGCGACAGCCGCGATGCTGGCATCGGCGACGGCGTGGGCGGATCCTGTGCCGTGGCAGATGAACCTGGAGCCGGGCGTCACCAGAGAATCCCACGAGATCTATTCCCTGCACATGACGGTATTGTGGGTGTGCGTGGCGATCGGCATCGTGGTGTTCGGCGCGATGATCATCGCGATGGTGCGCTTCCGCAAATCGCGTGGCGCGGTCGCCGAGCAATGGAGCCACAGCACCCGGCTCGAATTCATGTGGACGATCGTGCCGGTGCTGATCCTGGCCGGTCTGGCGTGGCCGGCCACGCGCATCCTGATGACCCAGTACAACACCACCGGCACCGATATGACCATCAAGGTCACCGGCTACCAGTGGAAGTGGCGTTACGACTACGTGGATTATTTCGGCAAGCCGATCGCCAAGGTCGGTTACATGTCCAAGCTGGCCGCCAACAGCAACCGCATCCGTCAGCTCGGTTCGGGATTGAATCCATACAGCATTTCCGACCATGGCTTCAAGGATTACCTTTTGGATGTCGACAGGCCACTGGTGATTCCGGCGGGCGTCAAGGTGCGTTTCGTGGTGACTGCGGGCGATGTGATCCATGGTTTCTGGGTGCCCCCGTTCGGCATCAAAAAGGACGCGATCCCCGGCCTCATCAACGATGTATGGGCCAGGGTCGACCAGCCAGGCATCTACCGCGGCCAGTGCTATGTGCTGTGCGGACAGGACCACGGCTTCATGCCGATCGTGGTGGACGTGGTGCCCAAGGCGCAATTCGAGTCGTGGCTGGCCGCACAGGAAGCGTCCGCGAAAGTGGACGAAGCCGCGCGCACCGCGCAAGTTGCCACGCCGCCGATCGACACGGTCGCGCAGCATTAAAGCCTTTTATTTGACGTAGCGTTCCGAGGATCCAGGCAATGGCATACGACGCGGCTCTGCAGCACGACGATCTTCACGGCGAGTACCGCGAGGGCTTTTTCCATCGCTGGGTGATGTCCACCAATCACAAGGACATCGGCACGCTGTACCTGATCTTTTCGCTGACGATGTTCTTCATCGGCGGCTCGTTCGCGATGCTGATCCGCGCAGAGCTGTTCGAACCTGGCATGCAGTTGATGCAGCCGTATTTCTTCAACGAACTGATCACCATGCACGGGCTGGTGATGATCTTCGGCGTGATCATGCCCGCGTTCGTGGGGCTGGCGAACTGGATGGTCCCGATGATGATCGGCGCGCCGGACATGGCGCTGCCGCGCATGAACAACTGGTCGTTCTGGATCCTGCCGTTCGCGTTCGCGCTGTTGTTATCGACGCTGTTCATGCCGGGCGGCGCGCCAGCCGCGGGCTGGACGATGTATCCGCCGCTGGTGTTGCAGGGCGGCGATGCGATCGCGTTCATGGTATTCGCGATCCACTTAATGGGCATCAGTTCGATCATGGGCGCGATCAACATCATCGCAACCATCCTCAACATGCGCGCGCCCGGAATGGATCTCCTGAAGATGCCGTTGTTCTGCTGGTCATGGCTGATCACCGCGTTTCTGCTGCTGGCGGTGATGCCGGTATTGGCCGGCTCGGTGACCATGCTACTGACCGACAAGTTCTTCGGCACCAGCTTCTTCAACGCGGCCGGCGGCGGGGATCCTGTGATGTACCAGCACATCTTCTGGTTCTTCGGGCATCCCGAGGTTTACATCATGATCCTGCCCGCGTTCGGGATCATCTCGGAGATCGTGCCGACGTTTTCGCGCAAACCCATTTTCGGTTACAAGGCGATGGTGTACGCGATCGCCTGCATCGCGTTCCTGTCGTTCATCGTGTGGGCGCATCACATGTTCACCGTCGGCCTGCCGCTGGGTGGCGAGCTGTTTTTCATGTACTCGACCATGCTGATCGCGGTGCCCACGGGAGTGAAAGTATTCAACTGGGTCACCACGATGTGGAAGGGTTCGCTGACCTTCGAGACTCCGATGCTGTTCGCCATAGCGTTCATCGTCCTGTTTTCGATCGGCGGTTTCTCCGGATTGATGATGGCTCTGGTGCCGGCCGACTTCCAATACAACCAGACCTACTTCATCGTCGCGCATTTCCACTACGTGTTGGTTACGGGCGCGGCGTTCGCGATCATCGCCGGCGTGTATTACTGGCTGCCGAAGTGGACCGGCAACATGTACAGCGAGTTTTGGGCCAAGATGCATTTCTGGAACAGTGTGGTCTGGGTCAACGTGCTGTTCTTCCCGCAGCATTTCCTGGGATTGGCCGGCATGCCGCGCCGTATCCCCGACTACAACGTGGCGTTCGCCGACTTCAACATGGTTTCCTCGATCGGGGGCTTCCTGTTCGGCGCCTCGCAATTGATCTTCCTCGGCGTGGTGATCCATTGTGCGTGGGGCTCGAAGAAGCGCGCGAACGCGCGGGTGTGGGAAGGCGCGCGCGGGCTGGAGTGGACGCTCTCCTCGCCGCCGCCGCACCACAGTTTCGTGACGCCGCCGGTGATCGATGATACGCAACTGGCGCATGGCGACGTGTTGCATTGATGCAACGTAATGAGTATTGGTTTGAAAAATAGAACACCCAGCCAGCAACAACACGCCGCACGGCGCACCGCATGGATCCTCGCGGCGGTCGCGGCGGCGATGTTTGCGCTGAGCCTGTGGCAAGGCCTCGCGCACTAAGTGCGGTAGTTTATTTATGCGATCGTCCCCAATCGCGAAAATCAAAAAATGTCCATCCATGGCTGCGGGCTACTGACTGATTGAGTTTCTGGAAAATCCGACATGGCACAGCAAGGCGTTTACTACATCCCGCACGGCAGCCGCTGGCCGATCATCGGCTCGGTCGGGTTGTTCCTGTTCATGCTGGGCGCGGGTAATTGGCTCAACGGCAACGACGCCTTCGGGCATATTTCGCTCGCGCTCGGCGCGCTGATCATCATCGGCATGATGATCGGCTGGTTCGGCACGGTGATCCACGAATCGTTGCGCGGCACCTTCAATTCCCAGGTGGACGTGTCGTTCCGGATGGGGATGATGTGGTTCATCTTCTCCGAGGTGATGTTCTTCGGCGCGTTTTTCGGCGCGCTGTTCTACACGCGCATGATCAGCGTGCCGACGCTGGGCGGCGAAGGCCACGGCCTGCTCACCAACCATTTCCTGTGGAGCAATTTCGCGCCGGCGTGGCCGACTAACGGCCCGGACAATGTCGGTGGCGACTTCAGCACCATGCCGCCGTGGGGCATCCCGCTGCTCAATACGCTGATCCTGCTTACCTCCAGCGTCACCGTCACCATCGCGCACCACGCGCTGCGTGCAGGTCATCGCGGCAAGCTGATGCTGTTCCTCGGACTCACCGTGCTGCTGGGCGCGACCTTCCTGTACTTCCAGGCGCATGAGTACATGGAGGCGTACACGCATCTCAATCTGACGCTGCACAGCGGCATCTACGGCTCGACCTTCTTCATGCTGACTGGGTTCCATGGGCTGCACGTGACGCTGGGCACGATCATGCTGACCGTCATCTGGCTGCGCTGCGCGCGCGGGCATTTCAACCGCGAACACCACTTCGCGTTCGAAGCGGTGGCGTGGTATTGGCATTTCGTGGACGTGGTTTGGCTTTGCTTGTTTCTGTTTGTGTATGTGCTCTAAATCGGGAAAATTGAGAGTCGATAGAACCACGCTCCATCCAAAACGCATATAAAACTATAGACGTCATTCCGGGACCGTCGCAGATCTATCATGGCGGAACCCGGAATCCATTTTGATCTTGAGTTGCTTTTTCACAGTGATGGAAAATGCAAAAATGGATTCCCGCTTTCGCGGGAATGACGTCAGGGAAGTGATGGCTCTTGGCCTACTGACCCACATCGTGCGGATGCAGCCACCCCATCCAGATGCCCAGCATCACCAGAGCGATCAGCAGAAACGACAGGCCGATGCGGCGGGTCAACGCCCATACGGTGCGGCCGCTCTGGCCGCGGTCGGTCATCATGAAGTACAGCGCCTGGCCGAGGTTGTACAGCACCACCACGAACAACACGACAATAATGACCTTGAACAGCGTGGGAGTCATCGCAAAAACCGATGTGGCGGGCATGCCAAGTATAGCCGTACGCACGGCGCTGACAGGTGCGCGCGTCCGTTGCGTTCGATGATCCGTCTGCGCCGCCCCTCGCCATTCGCGGTGGCGTTGACATTATTTGGCATCGCGATATTCGTTGCGCTGGGCGTCTGGCAATTGCGCCGCGCCGATGCAAAGGAAATGCTGCTGACGCGTTTCACGCAGGCCGCGCACGCGCCACTGCAATCGCTGGCATCGGTCGAGGACAACGCACCGGCGACGAGCTACCCGCATGTGCAAGTACACGGCCGCTTCGACGCGCGGCGCGTGTACCTGCTCGACGACCAGACCCACGCCGACCAAATCGGCATCGAGGTGTTCGTACCGTTCACGCCGGACAACCGCGACGATGCGCTGCTGGTGAGCCTGGGATTTTTACCGCGGCAGGGCGTCAACCAATCACTGCCACAATTGCCGCCGATTTCAGAGCAGGAGATCATATTGACGGGCATTTATGCGCCGCCGCCGCGCCCCGGCTTGAAACTCGGCGGCAACCCGCTGCCGCGTCAGCGCGTGTGGCCGAAGCTTACGACGTGGATCGACTTGCCCGACATCGGCGCGGATCTGCATCGCGCGGCATACCCGCGCGTGCTATTGCTGGACGCTGATCCGGCCACGCCCTATGTGCGGCAGTGGACGCCGGACACGATGCCGCCCGCGCGACACCGCGCGTACGCGCTGCAATGGTTCACCTTCGCGCTGGTCGCCTTGGTGATGTTCTTTGTTCTTCATCGCGTGCGTGACGACGAACCGCAACAGGGGAACGACTGATGGATGCACGCAACCGCCAACGTCTGCAATTGCTGCTGGTTGCCTCGATTTTCGCGCTGCCGATCCTGGTGGCGATGGCGCTGACGCTGGCCGGCTGGATGCCGGGCACGAAGAGCTATGGCGTGCCGATTCTGCCGCAACGCAGCGTCGCGAAGATTCCGTTGACGTTCGCCAACGGCGCGCCGTTGGCGTGGCGCGACCGCGGTTTCCACTGGACGCTGATCGCGCTGCCGGGCCCCGACTGCCGCGAGCATTGCCTGCGAGCGCTCGACATGATCCACCGCGTGCGCATCACGCTCAACCAGAGCGCCGACAAGTTGCGGTTGGTGTATCTCGGCACGCCGTCGAACGATGCGCAAGCGCGATCGATCATGCAACCGTGGCGCGTCGCGCAAACGGTCGCGCACGATCTGGACGATCTGCGCCCCGCGCGGCGCGATGCGCTGGCCGCCGTTCTGGTGATGCCCGATGGCGTGGCGTTGACGCTTTATCCGGATGGTTTCGATGCCAACGGCCTGAAAAAGGATTTGCACAAGGTGATCAAGTGAGCCATTCCGTTTCACCATCGTTGCGCGTGTTGGCGTGGGTCGCCTGCACGTTCGCGTTTGGCGTGATGGCGTTCGGCGCATTCGTGCGTTTGTCCAATGCGGGATTGTCCTGTCCGGACTGGCCCACCTGCTACGGCCACGTCACCTGGCCGCAACACGCGCACGCGATCGCGCGTGCCAACGCGGCGTTCCCCGATCGCCCCGTGGAAACGGGCAAAGCCTGGCGCGAACAGACCCATCGCTTTCTGGCAGGCACGCTGGGCCTGCTGGTGCTTGCGTTGGCGGTGAGCGCGACGTGGCGAACCCGCAAGCGGTTCGCCGCGGTGTTGATCGGCATCGCGCTGATCGCGCTCGGCATCCCGCTGTATATGTCGCAACGCTACGTGCCGTCGGCGATTCTGGCCTCGATCGGGGAAGTAATCCTATTGTGTTGCGCGCTGTTCTGGCTGGCGCAAAGCTGGCGTCGCGTCGCGGTATTGGCGCTGGCGGTCGTTGCATTCCAGGCGCTGCTCGGGATGTGGACGGTGACCTGGCTCCTGAAACCGATCGTGGTATCGGGACATTTGTTGGGCGGCATGGCCACGTTCGCGTTGCTGGCGTGGATCGCGTTGCGCTTGAAATGGGGTCAGGTTCATTTTTCCGAAATCGCGGCGGATGACCTCAACAGCACGAGCAAAAATGAACCTGACCCCATTTCGACTTTGCGCGGCGCGGTGATCGCTGGCGTCGTGTTGCTGGCCTGCCAGATCGCGCTCGGCGGCTGGACCTCGTCGAACTACGCCGCGCTGGCCTGCGGGACTTCGTTTCCGAAATGCCTGGGGCTATGGTGGCCGCCGGTTGATTTCCATCGGGGTTTCATCGTGTGGCGCGGCATCGGCGTCAATTTCGAGGGCGGCATTCTGGATGCCGCCGCGCGCAGCGCGATCCAGATCGCGCATCGTTTCGGTGCGGCCGTGGTGTTCGTGTATCTGGCATGGTTGACACACAAGGTGTCGCGCGCGGGCTTGCGCGGTTACGGCATCGCGCTCGGCGTATTGCTGATCGCGCAAGTGTTGCTCGGCATCGGCAACGTCAAGCTCGGCCTGCCATTGGCCGTGGCGGTCGCGCACAACGGCGGCGCGGCGCTGCTGCTGTTCGCGATGGTGGCGTTGCTGGCGAGGACTACACTTGCACGATCCGCCGAAACAGCGCCGTGAATTCAATCTACGCCCAATACTTCGAACTGACCAAACCGCGCGTGGTGGCGCTCTTGGTATTCACCGCGGTAATCGGCATGTTCCTCGCGGTGCCCGGCGTGCCCCCGTGGCGTGCGCTGGTATTCGGCACGCTCGGCATCTGGTTGGCGTCGGGTTCGGCCGCGGCATTGAATCACCTGATCGACCAGCGCATCGACAAACTGATGACGCGCACCGCGCAGCGGCCGCTGGCGACCGGCGCGCTCACGCCCCGCCAAGTGCTGGTATTCGCGCTGACCTTGGGGATCATCTCGATGGCGATTCTCGCCTTTCTGGTCAATCCGTTGACCGCGCTGCTGACCTTCGCCGGGTTGATCGGCTACGCCGTGATCTACACCGCGTATCTCAAGCGCGCCACGCCGCAGAACATCGTGATCGGCGGCTTGGCCGGCGCGATCCCGCCGCTGCTGGGTTGGTCCGCGGTGACCGACATGCGTGGACCGCGCGATTGGGCCTACGCATTGTTGCTGGTGCTGATCATCTTCGCGTGGACGCCGCCGCATTTCTGGTCGCTGGCGATCTTCCGGCGCGAGGATTACAAGCGTGCATGCATCCCGATGCTGCCGGTCGCGTATGGTGTGGAATACACACGCTGGCACGTGCTGTTCTACACCGTGCTGCTGGTGCTGGCGACGATGCTGCCGTATCTGGCCGGGATGAGCGGGTTGTTTTATCTGGGCGGGGCGTTGGCGTTGGGACTGGCGTATCTGTATTACGCGATCCGCCTGATGCGCCCACCGGATGAATTGTTCGCAATGCGCGCGTTCGGTTATTCAATCGTGTACCTGATGGCACTGTTCGCGTTCCTGCTAGTCGATCATTGGCTGCTGCCGTCAACGTTGACGGCGGGCTACGCGTTGCCGCCGGTCGGATGACGACGATGGACGCGCTGCGTTGGCTGATTCCGTGGGAGCCGTCGCCGACCGTGGTGATCTGTTTCCTCGCCGCAGCTTGGTTGTATCTGCGCGGCGCGCGGCGCTCGCCGGTCACCGCACCGTGGCTACGCCAGCTTGCTTTCTGGAGCGGACTTTTGATCCTTTACATCGGCCTGCACACGCACCTGGATTACTACGCAGAGCACGAGTTCTTCGTGCATCGATTGCAGCATCTTGGCCTGCACCACATGGGGCCGTTCCTGATTGCGCTGGCCTATCCCGGCGCGGCGTTCCGGCGTGGATTGCCGCTGTCGTGGCGCGTGCACATGTTGAAATCCTTGCTCGAATGGACGCCGCTGCGCTGGATCTTGAACGTCCTGTTCAATCCATTCGTCGCGGCGATTCTGTTCGTCGGGCTCGTGTATTTCTGGTTGTGGCCGGCGGTGCATTTCGACGCGATGCTGGATTGGCGCCTGTATCACGTGATGAACTGGAGCATGGCGGTGGACGGCCTGCTGTTCTGGTGGCTGATCCTGGATTCGCGCCCGAGGCCGCCGGCGCGGCTCGCACCCGGCGTGCGCGTGCTGCTGCCGCTGGCGGCGATCTTCCCGCAGATCCTGATCGGCGCCTACATCACCTTCGCGCACGGGGACCTTTACCCGATCTACGCCTTGTGCGGGCGCGCGTTCGGCGGGATCACACAATCGACCGACCAATATCTGGGCGGCCTGATCCTGTGGATCCCCTCATCGATGATGAGCGTGCTGGGCGCGCTGATCGCGTTCCGCAACTGGTTGCGGCTGGATACGTGCGCGCGATTGCCGCGCCAGCAACGTCAGCGCGAACAGCGCCGCGCTCAATCACTATTGGCAGGTCGCACCGGCAAACTGGTTTGAATCGTTTCACCTCCGGCTAAATGCCAACGCACGCGCACGCTGTCGCCGGGTTTGATCGGATGTTTTGGCTGCATCAGCATCAGGTGATAGCCGCCGGGCGCGAGATCGATTTTTCCGTGCGCAGGGATGTCAATGGCGTCCACCATCTGCATTTGATCCATGCCGTTTGTGCCCATCGAACGATGCAGCATCGCCTCGGCGTAATCCGGGCTGTCAGCGCCGGCGAGACGCGCGGATTTGTTGCCGTCGTTGCGGAGCGTCGCATAGCCCGCGGCCGGCAGATTGGCCGGCAGCCAGCGGATCCAGCCGTGCTGTACATTCACATGCGCGGGCGATGGCAGCGATTCGAGCGCCGATATAAATGTAGCCAATGCAAGCGCAAAAACCGCGGCCAGATATTCCATTGATTTGCGTTTCATGGGCTGTCGGCGATCAACAACTTCAAATCATGCGTGATCGCATCGACCGTATCGGCCGACGTGCCCAGCAGGCGCGCGTGCCCAGCACGATCGAAAATGTAGATGCCGGAGCTGTGGCTGACCTCATAGCCGCCGTTGGCTTGCGTCGCATCGCGGTTGAACGCGGCGCGATAGTTTTTTGCCATCGCCGCGATCTGCGCGGGCGTGCCGGTAAGGCCGACGATGCGCGGATCGAAGGCGTTGACGTACTGGTGCAGCACCTGCGGCGTATCGCGGGCGGGATCGACGCTGACGAACAGGATTTGCACCTTGCCGGTGTCCACGCCGAGCTTCTGCATCACCAGATGCAGATGCACCAACGTGAGCGGGCACACGTCGGGACAGTGCGTGTAGCCGAAATACATCACCACGTACTTACCGCGGAAATCCGAGGCGGTGATGGGATTGCCGTTGTCGTTGGTCAGGTTGAATTGCAGATCGGGAAGATGCCCGCGCACGTCGTTCAATTGCCACGAGGGCGGCGCATGGTCGCAAGCGGCGAGCAGGGCAAGCGCGCCGCCGAGCAAGGCGAATTGCAGCAATCGTTTGAGATGGGGCATGCGGGTTGGCCAGGGCGAAGCGGAATGATATCGCAGGTGTTTCGAAGAAGCAGATCGCTGCTCGGAAAGGGTTGACTGCCACGCCTCCGCGCACGACAATGCGCGCGCCGCCGGATGCGCTGTGTCCGTCGGCATCCGTGTCCACCATACAAAGGTTTATGGACGTTCACCCTAGTCGATTCGCCGTTGTCCGCGAGCATCGGATACCGGCATCGCAACAAAATCTGATTGCCTGCGGCGACCGCTTTCGGTCGGCCGGCGCTTTCCTCGACTAGGAAAGCCCGGCCCTTCCCGATCGGCGCCGTCAAGCGCCTTGATCGAGGAGAAGGGCCATGAAACTCCTTCGCGATTTGTTCCGTCTGCGCACGGTTGGCCGTCGCGTGTCGCGCACGCGTCGCCATGCCCAGCACCGCGCTTGGCACGTAACCGTGCCCGCGCCGCGCGGCGCCGGCGATTTGCATCCCGCCGCGTGATCGCCGTCGCCGTCATGAACTCCTTGCTGCGCAAAAACTGGCCCCCAAGTCGAACGCCGTCCGTTAGTGCGCTATCCCTGCGCGTGAAAGCGGCCATCCCTGGCCGCACTCTTCACAACAGCAGACTTTGTTGCAGGGGCTGCCACTTCCACTGAACGCACGGATCGCTTCTCTCGCTCCGTGCGCTTATTCCAGGCGATCACGGAAGCGAGTCATGTTTCTCTCCCGCAAACACGACAACCACCAAGTCGGCGCGAACGGCAAACCCGGCGCGCTAGCCGCCCGTCTGCTCGCCGCCACCGAAGCGAGGCGTTCCAACGAGGAGCTGTTGACGGCTCTGGAGACCAGCCTCGCGGGCTTGGACGAGGAGCAGATCGAGGCGCGGTTGGATCGCGACGGCGTCAACGAGGCCAGCCACGAAAAACCGCCGCACTGGTCGCTGCAACTGCTGCGCGCGTTCAAGAACCCTTTCATCATCGTGCTCTTGGTGCTGGCCGGCGTACAGCTCGCCAGCGCGCCGGGTGATCTGACCGGCCCGATCATCATCGCGGTGATGGTGTTGATCAGCGTATCGCTGAGTTTCACCCAGGAATACCGTTCATCGAAAGCGGCGGAGAAACTGAAGGCGATGGTGCGCAACACCGCGACGGTGACGCGCCGCGCCTCCGACGGCCACAGCGAACGCATCGAGGTGCCGGTGGTCGAATTGGTCGCCGGCGACATCGTGCACTTGAGCGCGGGCGACATGGTGCCGGCGGACTTGCGGTTGCTATCCGCGAAGGATCTGTTCCTGAGCCAGGCGATTCTCACCGGCGAATCGTTGCCGGTGGAGAAACTCGCGCTCGCGCGCGGCGCGCACGTCGACAGCGCGCACGACAATCCGCTCGATCTGCCAAGTGTGTGCTACATGGGTACCAATGTGGTCAGTGGCAGCGCGACCGCGGTCGTCGTCGCCACCGGCGCGCGCAGCTATCTCGGTTCGCTGGCGCGCACGCTCAGCGGTCAACGTGTGCAGACCAGTTTCGACCGCGGCGTCAATAGTGTGTCGTGGCTCTTGATCCGCTTCATGGCGGTGATGGTGCCGGTGGTGTTTCTGATCCAGGGCTTCGGCAAGCACGACTGGCTGGAGGCGTTCCTGTTCGCGCTGTCGGTGGCGGTGGGCCTCACCCCGGAGATGCTGCCGCTGATCGTCACCGCCAATCTCGGCAAGGGCGCGCTGGCGATGTCCAAGCGCAAGGTCGTGGTCAAGCGTTTGAACGCGATCCAGAACTTCGGCGCGATGGACGTGCTGTGCACCGACAAGACCGGCACATTGACGCTGGACAGGATCGTGCTCGAGCAGCATCTGGATTTGCGCGGCGAGGAATCCGACGACGCGCTGGAGTACGGCTATCTCAACAGCCATTTCCAGACGGGTCTGAAAAACCTGATGGACAAGGCGGTGCTCTCGCACCGCGATCTGGAGCACACCGCCGCGCGCTGGCGCGTGGTCGATGAGATTCCGTTTGATTTCCAGCGCAGGCGCATGTCCGTTGTCTTGACCGACGGCGGCGGCGAGGAACTGCTGGTGTGCAAAGGCGCGGTCGAGGAGATGCTTGGCATCTGTGCGTTCGCGCGCGATGGCGAGCAAACCGTACCGATCAGCGACGAACGCCGCCGCGAGATCCGCGCAATGACGCACGAATTGAACGAGGATGGCCTGCGCGTGCTGGTGGTGGCGGTCAAGCGTCAGCCACCGCTCGGGCGCGCCTATGGCGTCGCCGACGAGAACGGATTGACGGCGATCGGGTTGCTCGCGTTTCTCGATCCACCCAAGGACAGCGCCGGCACCGCGATCGCCGCGTTGCGCCAGCACGGCGTCGCGATCAAGGTCATCACCGGCGACAACGAGGCGGTGACGCGCAAGATCGCGCGCGAGGTGGGGCTGGATATCGCGCATTCGGTGCGCGGCAGCGAGATCGAGACACTCGACGACGCGCAACTCGACGCATTGGTCGCTCGTACCACCGTGTTCGCCAAGATGTCGCCGCTGCAGAAGGCGCGCGTGGTCGCATCCTTGCAGCGCCGTGGCCACACCGTCGGGTTTTTGGGCGACGGCATCAACGACGCCCCTGCATTGCGCCAGGCCGATGTCGGCATTTCGGTGGACACCGCCACCGACATCGCCAAGGAATCGGCCGACATCATCCTGCTGGAAAAAAACCTGATGGTGCTGGAGGAGGGCGTACTGGAAGGGCGCATCACCTTTGGCAACATCGTCAAGTACATCAAGATGACCGCCAGTTCCAATTTCGGCAACGTGTTCAGCATGCTGATCGCCAGCATCTTCCTGCCATTCCTGCCGTTGCTGCCGTTGCAAATCCTGGTGCTGAATCTGCTCTACGACATTTCGCAGTTGTCGATTCCGTTCGACCGGATGGACGAGGAATACATCCGCGTTCCGCGCAAGTGGGACGCCGCCGACATCGGCCGTTTCATGCTGTGGATCGGGCCCACCAGTTCGGTGTTCGATCTCACCACGTTCGCGTTGCTGTGGTTCGTGTTCCGCGCCGATGCGCCCGTGCACCAGTCGCTGTTCCAGTCCGGCTGGTTCATCGAGAGCCTGCTGACGCAGACGCTGATCGTGCACCTGATCCGTACCCGGCGGATTCCCTTCCTGCAGAGCGTGGCGTCCGCACCGGTGCTGGCGCTTACGGGCGTGATCATTGCGATCGGCCTGCTCCTGCCGTTCACCGTGCTCGGCGCCAAACTGGGCATGCAGCCGGTGCCGAGCGTATTCTTCGCATGGTTGGTACTGACGGTGCTGTGTTACGGCGCACTGACGCAGGGCGTCAAAACGTTGTACGTGCGGCGCTATGGCAGGTGGTTGTAGCGCGACGTTAGACTTGCTGCTTCACCGCGGAGTACCACCATGACCACGATCTACGATTTCAGCGCGACCACCCTCGACGGCGCCGAACAATCGCTCGACGCATACCGTGGCAAGCCGCTGCTGATCGTCAACGTTGCCTCCAAATGCGGCTTCACGCCACAATACACCGGCCTGGAATCGTTGTACCGCGCGCACAAGGGTCAGGGGTTCGTCGTACTGGGCTTCCCCTGCGATCAGTTCGGCCATCAGGAACCGGGCAACGCGGATGAGATCCGCAACTTCTGCTCGCTCAACTACGACGTGACGTTTCCGCTGTTCGCCAAGATCGAAGTGAACGGCGAGCACGCGCATCCGCTGTACAAGTTCCTCAAGAAATCAGCGCCCGGCCTGCTCGGCAGTGAGGCGATCAAGTGGAACTTCACCAAGTTCCTGATCGACCGCGACGGAAACGTGGACAAGCGCTACGCGTCGACTGACACGCCGGAGAAGATCGGCAAAGAGCTGGCCGCGGTGCTTTGACTACACCTGCGCGCCCTTTCGCGCCAACAACTCGCGCAATGCCTGCTTGCCAATTTCGTCCAATGTCCCTTCGCCTTGTTGGCGGATCAGCGCATCCAGCCGTTGCTGCACGGTCTGTTCGTCGAGTTTGCGCAGCGCATCGAGGAATTCCACGCGCAGCGCTTCGGGTTCGCCGGGGAATTCGGTCAGCGCGAGCTTCTGCAGCGCCGCGGCTTCTTCGCGCTGCGCGAAATACTCCAGCAGGATGGCGGTGTTGGCCCCCGGCCGCGCGCGCGCCACTTCCAAGAGTTCGATCAGCAACGTCACGCCTGGTTTTTCCAGCGTAGCGAATGCGAACGGTGGCTCGCATTCCAGCGCCAAGGCGGGTTCGGCCAGCAGCATCGCGATCGCGCTACGCACCAACGTCGGGCGCGGCACATTACTCGTCGAAAACGACGCGCGTCGCGATGCGTTCGTTACGACGTGCGAAGCATCACTGCGCACACCCGTGCGCTTTTCCAGTTCGGCATACATCAGATCGCGGAACGCGCCGTCTGGAAATTTCGCCAGCAAAGGCTTGGCGTGTTCGGCCAACCGCGCACGTCCGTCGAGCGAGCCCGTGTTCACATCGCGAGACAGTTCCGAATAGAAATACCCCGACAGCGGCAGCGCCTGCGCAATGCGCGCCTCGAACCCGGCGCGGCCTTCCGCGCGCACCAGTGTGTCGGGGTCTTCGCCTTCCGGCAGAAACAAGAAAAACGCCTGGCGGCCGTCGCGCATCCGCGGCAGCACCGATTCCAGCGCGCGCCATGCCGCGCTGCGGCCGGCGCGGTCGCCATCGAAGCAGAACACCACGTCGGGCGCGGCGCGGAACAAAAGTTCCGCGTGTTCGTGGGTGGTCGCGGTGCCGAGCGTGGCAACGGCTTGCGTCAAACCCGCCTCATGCAACGCGATCGCATCCATGTAGCCTTCCACCACCAGCAGGCGTTCCAACTTGGTGTTGGCCTGCCGCACCTGCCACAGCGCGAATAATTCCCGGCCTTTATGAAACAAAGATGTTTCAGGGGAATTCAGATATTTTGGGCCATCAAAGCCCTTGGGCGCTTCCTGCGCGCCACTATCAACAAGCCGCGATTCATCGCCGGGCTTTTCAACTACCCTCCCTCCAAACGCGATGACTCTTCCGCGCCGGTCCATGATCGGAAACATCAGCCGTTCGCGGAAACGGTCGTAGGAATTGCCGCGCTCGCCCGACGACAACATGCCGGCCTGTTCCAGCAGGATCGCGGCGTTGACGCCCGGCCGCGCGCGCGCCAGTTCCAGCAACTCGATCAGCAACGGCACGCCGGGCTTGTCCAATGCAGCGAATGCGAACGGCGGTTCGCATTCCAGCGCCAACGCGGGTTCGGCCAGCAGCATCGCGATGGCGCTGCGCACCAAGGTACGGCGTGGCGTATTGCTCGTCGAAAACGACGCGCGCCGCGACACGTTCGTTACGGTGTGCGAAGCATCGCCTCGCACACCCGTGCGTTTCTCCAGCTCGGCATACATCAGATCGCGAAACGCGCCGTCGGGCAATTTCGCCAGCAACGGCTTTGCATGTTCGGCCAACCGCGCGCGTCCGTCGAGCGTTGCCGTGTTCACGTCGCGCGAGAGTTCGGAATAGAAATATTCCGACAGCGGCAATGCTTGCGCGATGCGCGCTTCGAAACCGGTTCGGCCTTCAGCGCGCACCAGCGTGTCCGGATCTTCGCCTTCGGGAAGGAAAAGAAAGAACGCCTGTCGGCCGTCGCGCATCCGCGGCAGCACCGATTCCAGCGC
>JBDTAJ010000053.1:0-8620 GCA_039924705.1 Rhodanobacteraceae bacterium | reverse complement strand
TTCGAGCAATTGCGCGCGCAGGGATTCGTGCGCGCGCGCGTCGATGGCACGGTGTATGACCTTGATGCAGTGCCGCCGCTGGGCTGGCGCATCAAGCACACCATCGAAGCGGTTATCGATCGCTTCCGTCCAAAAGCCGATCTCAAACAGCGCGTGGCCGAATCGTTCGAGACCGCGTTGAAGCTCGGCGAAGGCCTGGCGATCGTGGTCGACATGGACGATACACAAGCGCCTGAGCAGTTGTACTCCTCGCGCTATTCCTGCCCGTTATGCGACTACTCGCTGCCGGAACTGGAGCCGCGGTTGTTCTCGTTCAACTCGCCGGTCGGCGCGTGTCCGGCCTGCGACGGCTTGGGCGTCACCCAATTCTTCGATCCGGCGCGGGTGGTCGCGCACCCGGAGCGCAGCTTCGGCGAAGGCGCGGTGCGCGGTTGGGACCGGCGCAATCCGCATTTCTTCCAGATGATCCGTTCGCTGGCGAAGCATTACCGCTTCGACGTCGAGACGCCTTGGCGCGATCTGCCGAAAAAAACGCGCGAGGCGATCCTGTTCGGCTCGGGCGAGGAGAAGATCGAGTTTCGTTATCTGGGCCACGGCCGTTCCGGCTTCGTCCGCAAGCATCGCTTCGAAGGTGTCATCCCGAACCTTGAGCGGCGCTGGAAGGAAACCGAGTCGCAGATGGTGCGCGAGGAGCTCGGGCGTTTCATTTCCGAGCGACCTTGCCCGGAGTGCAACGGCGAGCGCTTGAATCCTTCCGCACGCAATGTGTTCGTCGCCGAGCGCAATTTGCCTTCTTTGACATCACTCGCGATCAACGATGCACAACACTTTTTCGATGATTTGAAACTGGCCGGCTGGCGCGGCGAGATCGCGGCCAAGATCGTCAAGGAAATCCGCGAGCGGCTGAAATTCCTGGTCGATGTCGGCCTCGATTATCTGACGCTGGATCGCAAGGCCGATTCGTTGTCGGGCGGCGAGGCACAGCGCATCCGCCTCGCGTCCCAAATCGGCGCCGGGTTGGTCGGCGTAATGTACGTGCTAGACGAACCCTCGATCGGCCTGCACCAACGCGACAACGCGCGGCTGCTCGGCACCCTGGTGCGTTTGCGTGATCTCGGCAACACCGTGATCGTGGTCGAACACGACGAGGAAGCGATCCGCATCGCCGATCATCTGCTCGACATCGGCCCGGGTGCGGGCGTGCATGGTGGTGAGATCGTCGCGCAGGGACAATTGAAGGACATTCTTTCCGCGCCGCGTTCGTTGACCGGGCAATACCTTTCCGGCAAGCGCGGCATCGCGGTTCCGGACGTGCGCCGACAGGCCGATCCGCAGCGCGTGTTGGTGCTGCACGGCGCGCATGGCAACAATTTGCAAAACGTCGATCTGGACATCCCGGCGGGCATGTTCACTGCGATCACCGGCGTGTCGGGTTCCGGCAAATCCACGCTGATCAACGACACGCTTTATCGTCATGCCGCGATGGAATTGAATGGCGCGTCCACGCAACCGGCACCGTTCGAGAAGATCGACAAGCTGAATCTGTTCGATAAAGTGGTCGACATCGACCAGTCGCCGATCGGCCGCACGCCGCGCAGTAATCCGGCGACGTACACCGGCCTGTTCACGCCGCTGCGCGAGTTGTTCGCGCAGGTGCCGGAGTCGCGCGCGCGCGGTTACAAGGCGGGACGTTTCAGTTTCAATGTCAAGGGCGGCCGCTGCGAAGCCTGCGAGGGCGACGGGCTGATCAAAGTGGAGATGCATTTCCTGCCAGACGTCTACGTGCCCTGCGATGTTTGCCACGGCAAGCGCTACAACCGCGAAACGCTGGAGATCCGCTACAAGGGCCACAGCATCGCCGAAGTGCTGGAGATGACGGTCGAGGACGCGCAACAGGTTTTCGCCAACATCCCGGCGATTGCGCGCAAGCTGGATACGCTGATCGATGTCGGTCTTGGCTATATCAAGCTCGGCCAGAGCGCGACCACGCTATCCGGTGGCGAGGCGCAGCGCGTCAAACTCTCTAAGGAACTGTCGCGGCGCGGCACCGGCAGCACGCTGTACATCCTCGACGAACCCACCACCGGCCTGCACTTCCACGACATCGAACAACTGCTGCGCGTGCTGCACACGCTGGTCGATCAGGGCAACACGGTGGTGGTGATCGAACACAATCTCGACGTGATCAAGACCGCCGACTGGGTGGTCGACCTCGGCCCCGAGGGCGGCGCCGGCGGCGGCCGCGTGATCGCCAGCGGCACGCCGGAGGAAGTGGCCGCCACGCCCCATTCATACACCGGGCAATTCCTCGGGCGCGTGCTGGATGCTGCACCCGCAACAACGCAAAGGAAAAAGAAACGCGCATGAACACATCGAGGCGATCACGCAGCAAAAAGCCGGCGTCCGCCGCGGGGGATTCGGCGATGCGCAAATCCGCCCGCAAGTCCCGCGCCGCGGCGCAATCGTCGGTGCAGCGGACTCAAGATCCGCTGCCCGATGATTCGCGATCCGCAATGCCCGCACCGCGCGCCCTGTTCATCGCGCCGATCGCGGTGCGTTGGCGCGATCTGGATGCGTTCAATCATGTCAACAATTCCAGTTTCCTCACCTATCTAGAGGAAGCGCGGCTGCAATGGCTGAAGGGCGTGCCCGGGCCGTGGTTCGACGCGCATTCGATGCCGGTGCTGGCGGCGTCGGAGTTGAATTATCGCGCGCCGATCGCGTGGCCCGCGCGCATCGCGGTGGAACTGTTTTGCGAACGTACCGGCAATTCGTCGCTTACGCTCGCGCACCGCATCGTCGATGGCGAAGATGCAATGAAGTTGTATTGCGACGGCCGGGTGGTGCTGGTGTGGACCGACCCCGCCACCGGCAAGCCGGTCGCGCTGCCATCGTCTATCCGCAACGCTTGCTTATAGCGGAGGATTCAGCCGGCGACGTTATGATGCGGCGCATCCGTCTCCGCACGAGGATCGCACCATGCAACGCTGCCTGCTCGTCGCCGCGCTTTCCGCTTCCGCCGCTTGTGCCGGGTCCAGTGGTAACGCTCTCCCCACGCACGCTTCCGGCAACGCCAATGCCGCGCTGACGATCTATCACGCCGACGACGATTCGCTGTTCTCCGGCGATGCGCAGGGCAATGTCGATGCCGGCCGCGCGGTGGTGCACGAACAGCGCCAGGTCGATGTGCAATCCGGCCGCCACACGCTGCGCATCGGCGGTCTGCCGGCCAGCATCGATCCGGAAGCGGTGACCGTCGGCTTCGGCAACGGCGCGCAGGTGCTCGGCCGCCGCATCGTGTTGGCACGCGGCAATGCCGACAACGCGCTGGCGGGACATATCGGCGAGCACGTGAGCGTGACGGGAAGCAGCGGCGCCACGATCGCCGACGGCACGCTGCTCGCCGCCGACGGCAACGGCCTCTCCGTGCGCGGCAACGACGGTCGCGTGCTGGTGGTGCACGACTACGCCGCCGTCGCGCTGCAACCCGGCGCGGTCAACGGCGGCGGCAGCGTATTGCTGGACATCGATGCGCAGTCATCCGGCGCGCGCGACGCGCAACTGACCTACGGCACGTCGGGCATCGGCTGGCGCGCGGCTTACAGCGCAACGCTTACCGGCGGTGAGAGCTGCAAGATGCATTTCGATCCGCTCGCCAGCATCGCCAACCGCAGCGGACGCGATTACGACGGCGCGAACGTCAAGCTCGTCGCGGGTCAACCAAATCTAGCCGGCGGCACGCCACGCATGTTTGCGGCCAAAGCGATGGTGGCACAAGCCGCGCCCGCGCCGATGCCGCTGCAACGCGCGCTGGGCGATTACCGCAGCTTCACCCTGCCCGGCGCGGTCGGTCTGCCGGACGGCACGGTCACGTTGACGCCGCTGTATGCCGCGCGGGATGTGCCGTGCCAACGCCAATATTTGCTGGAAGCCGCCAGCGTCTGGCAACCGCCCAAACCTCAGACCGACGATGACCGCAACGACGAATACAAGGATCAACCGGTCGCCAGCAGTTTGATTTTCGACGCGCCCGACGCGCTGCCGGCCGGGATGCTGCGCGCCTACATCGTCGATCACGACGGCGCATCGGAATTGCTCGGCGATGGTAACGTGCCCGATACGCCGAAGGACAAACAAGTCGAGGTTCGCCTTGGTGAGAGTTTCGATCTGCGCGCCAGCCGCGAACGCAGCGCGTTCTCGGTCGATCAGGCCGCGCGCACGATAGACGAGGCGTATCGCGTTTCGCTCAGCAACGGCGGCGACGTCGCGCACACCGTCACGGTGCGCGAGCACCCGAACCGCTGGCGGGCGTGGATGCTGGTGTCGTCCAGCGTCAAGCCGAGCAAACAGACCCCCGACACACTGGAGTTTGCGGTGAACGTGCCGGCACACGGCGAAGTGAAGTTGGATTACCGCGTGCGGTACACCTGGACCGCAAAAGATGAGTGAAATGCTCGAGCGCATCGAACACGAGGGCGGCATCCGCGAACTGCGGATGGCGCGGCCGCCGGTCAACGCGCTCGACGGCGAGCTGATCCGAGCGTTGCGCGGTGCGATCGAACAGGCGCCGGTGGACGGCGCGCAGGCGCTGGTGATTTCCGGTGCGCCGGGATTGTTTTCCGCCGGACTGGACGTGCCCTCGCTGCTGCAACTCGATCGCCACGGCATGGAGATCGTCTGGCGCGATTTTTTCGGCCTGTGCGGCGCGTTGGCGCGCTCGCCGATCCCAAGCGTGGCCGCGGTCACCGGGCATAGTCCGGCCGGAGGCGCGGTGATCGCGCTATTTTGCGATTTCCGGGTGATGGCGCACGGCGCCTACCGCATCGGCTTGAACGAAGTGCAGGTCGGGCTCACGGTGCCCGATTGCATCCAGGCGGCGCTGCGACGCGTGGTCGGCGCGTACCGCGCCGAGCGGCTGCTGATCGAAGGCACGATGCTGGATGCGGAGGCCGCACACGCGATCGGATTGATCGACGAACTCGCCGATGTCGATCACGTGCTCACTCGCGCGAACGGCTGGTTGACCGGACTCCTGCAACTGCCGCGCGAAGCGATGCTGGCCACCCGCGCGATGGCACGCGCCGATCTCGCGGGGCTATTCGCCGATCCGGCGACGTTGCCGGTGGAATCTTTCCTCGATGGGTGGTTCGCGCCGGAAGCGCAGGCGACACTGCACACATTGGTGGAAGAATTGAAAGCAAAAAAGGGTTAGCGATCGCTTTCGTCGCCGGTCGCGATGGGCCGCGCGGGATCATCGATCCAGCCGCTCCACGAGGGCGCGAACAAGCGCGAACCCGCCAGGCCCGCGGCCTCCATCGCCAGAAGATTGTGCGCGGCGGTGACGCCGGAGCCGCACATGTGCACTACGTCTTGCGGATCGTGCCCGCCGAGCTGCGCGGCGAATTCCTCGCGCAACCGCTGCGCCGATTTGAAGTGACCACGCTCGTCGAGGTTCCGCGCGAACGGCCGGTTGTAGGCACCCGGAACATGGCCGCCGACGCGATCGATTGGCTCGACCTCGCCGCGATAGCGCTCCGCCGCGCGCGCGTCGAGCAGCAACGGCGCGGGCTGTGCGCGCAAGCGTTGCAATTCGTCGACATACATCACTTGTCGTGGATCGAAGCGCAATTCGACGTGCGTCTTCGCGCGCGGCTGTTGCGGACCGTGTTCGAGCGGCAACCCCGCTTCGCACCATGCGCGCAGGCCGCCGTCCAGCACGCTCACCTCGATCCCCGCAACCCGTGCGAGCCACCAGAGTCTTGCCGCGGCCAGCGCGCCGCTATTGTCATCGTAGGCGACGATGCAACGCGCAGGCGTCCAGCCCCAACGCGCCAGCGTCGCGGCGAATGCGGATTCCTCCGGCAGCGGATGCCGCCCCAGGTGCGGCTTCGACAAGTCCGACAGGTCGCGATCGAGATGCGCGTACACCGCGCCGGGAATATGCGCCTCGGAATAATCGAACTCGCTCTGCCCGGGATCGGTCAGCGCGAAACGGCAATCGGCGATCAGCACGAAATCGGCTGGCAGCGCCACCAACTCGCTTGCTCCGATCAGGACATTCATGTCATCAGTTCCATTCGGCGCATTAAATTCACCAGCATCATGGCGGTTACGCCCCAGATCCGCGGTTCGGTGTCGACGTATTCGTACACCGCTCGTCGTTCCCCGCGCGTGAGGATCTCGCGCGTGCGCAGGTTGGCGGGATCGAGCAGGAATGCCAACGGCACTTCGAACACGCCCGCGACCTCGCCCGGCTGCGCGGTCAACACCGCGTCCGCCGCCAGCCGCGCCACCACCGGGGTAACGCAATAGCCGCTGATGGTTTCCAGGCAATCGAGGTAACCCAGCGGTTGCGCGTCGGCGGAATCGAGCGCGATTTCCTCGTTGCTTTCGCGCAGCGCCGCTGTGATGGCATCGGCGTCGCCGGTGTCGATCCGTCCGCCCGGAAAACTCATCTGCCCCGCATGGCTGGACAGATCGTGCCGGCGCAACGTGAGCACCACGGTCGGATCCGCGACATCGCGCAACGCGATCAGCACCGCGGCATCGGCGCGCGCGCCATCGCCGATCAATCCGGTCAGCAACGCGTGGTTCCAACCCGGCGGCTGCGGCGGCGAATCCAGCGGAAGCAACGCGTGTGTGACCGCATCGATCGACGCAGTGGTCATGGTTTCGCTTGAGGACGAGCCGGCAATACTTCGACCATGCAGCGCAAGCGTTCGGCGTCGCTCAACGTGCCCCAGCGCGCGATCTCGGCCAGCGTGCGGCGGCAACCGATGCACAGCCCATCGTCGTCCATCCGGCAGATGCCGATGCAGGGCGTCAACGGTGGAGCGGGTTGATCGATCAATGCGCTCATGATGCGGAAGGGTAACGCAGCGATCCGTCGAACGCAGCCGCTTGGCGAAGGTTCCTAAGGCTTGATGTCGAGCAGCCGAATGTCAAACACCAAGGTCTCGTTCGGTCCGATCCGCGGCGGCTGACCGCGATCGCCATAAGCCATTTCCGGAGGGATGAACACCTGCCAATGATCGCCGGCGTGCATGCGCGTGATCACCTGCTGCCAACCGCGGATCATCTGGTTGACCGGGAACTGCACGGGCTGGCCGCGATCGTAGGTGTTATCGAACACGGTGCCGTCCAGAAACGCGCCTCGGTATTGCAGGGTGACATCGCTGTCCAGCGTCGGCGATTTGTCGCCCTTGCCGTCTTCCAGCACCTTGTACTGCACGCCGGACGGCAACGCGATCACGCCCTTCTGTATCTTGTTGCGCGTGAAAAATTGCCGACTCTTCTGCAGGTTTGCCGTGGCCAATTTCACGTACGCCGCGCGTGCGGCCGCCAGCATCTGTTGCTGCATCGCCACGATCACGCGCTGCATTTCCTGCGGCGAATACGCGGGCTTCTTTTGCGAATAGCCGTCCTGCACGCCGCGCAGCACGGTGCCGATGTCGATCTGCAGGTCGTGCTGGCCTAGGTCGCGCCCGGCCTCGTAGCCCAGCGCGTAAGACAGCTTGCCGCGTTCGGCCGGCGCGGTCTGCGCCTGCGCGCGCGCGGCCAGCGGCGCGAAGACCGCGACGACGATGAACACGACGGCGTAAGCGGCGTTTCTCATCAGACAACCTGTTCGCGGAGAATCCGGCGCGATGCTAGCAGGCAAACGGCCGGGCGCGGCGCTAGTGGACCGTAACGCCCATTTCGGAAGCGGCTCGCTTGGTCTCGCGGCGCTGGGCTTGGCCTTTTTCACTCGGCCCATAGCTTCGGCTATGCGCCTCGCTCCAAGACAGCGCCCAGCACCACGATCCACGGCGCGATCCATCTTCCAAATGAACATTACAGTCCACTGGCCACTGCCGACTTGGAGCGGCAAATGGTTACAAAGGTTCCCGTAACTCAATGGCCGCGGTATTTCCTCTCGCCCGCGGTCACGCGCAGATCGAGGCGGTTCTCCGGCGGCGCCAGCGGGCAGGTCGCGAACGCGGTGAACGCGCACGGTGGGTTGTAGGCCTGGTTGAAGTCGAGCACAATCTTGCCGTCCTTCGGTATGTCGGCGTACAGGAAGCGCGCCGCGCCGTAGGTTTCCTTGCCGGAGGTACGGTCGGCGAAAATCAGAAACAGTTGGGTGTCGCCGGGCACCTCGATCACCGGTAGCAGTTCATACGTGTGCCCGTCGCGCTCGAACACGGCCTTGCCCGGCACCGGAAAGGTATCGGTCTGGCCGAGCACGTTGGGCGTTTCCAATTTGTGCGGCGGATTGAACGGCACCCATTTCGCCACGATTCGCCACGACGGGTCGATCAGAAAATAATCGATACCTAGGAAATGTTGGCGCGCCGGCGCCGCCGTGTCCTTGACCCGCAACCCTTTGCGGCCGTCGCGATCGATCGCATAGAAGCTGACCGTGCCGAACGACACCGTGGTCGGCTTGTCGTGGCTGTCGTCGAGCAACGCCGCGTCGGTTTTTTCCACGCCGTCGATCAGGGCGCCACTGCCGTTCGCCACAGTCAGATGCAGTGAACCGTCCCGGTTCCACTCGATCACGCCCAGATGCGCCGGGCCTTTTGCCAGCACTATCGTGTTGTCGGTGGCGCTACCCACCGCGTTGCGGCCGCGCTCCAGC